>JBJSYW010000615.1:0-15300 GCA_046089985.1 Chloroflexota bacterium | reverse complement strand
GGCCCGCCGGCAACTGCTGGCCAACCTGGTGCACGAACTGGGCCGGCCGCTGGGGGCGATCCGCTCAGCGATCCAGGCGCTGTTGAAGGGCGCGACCGGCGATCCGCTGCTGGCGGCCGACCTGTTGAACGGGCTGGACGGTGAAACCGCCCGCCTGCAGCGCCTGCTGGACGACCTGGCCGGGCTGCACGACCAGGTGCTGGGTCGGCTGGAGCTGAGCCGTCGCCCGGTCGAGCTGGACGCCTGGCTGGTCGAGGCGGCCGCCCCGTGGGAAGCCGCGGCCCGCGCCAGGGGCCTGGCCTGGGAGACCCACGCCCCGCCCGGACTGCCGCAGGCGTACATTGACCCCGACCGCCTGGGCCAGGCGCTGGGTAACTTGCTCAGCAACGCGATCAAGTTCACCCCCGCCGGTGGGCGGGTGGCGCTGCAAGCCGGGGCCGGCGCCGGGCAGCTGGAGATCAGCGTGCAGGACAGCGGCTCGGGCATCCCGCCCGATGAACTGCACAAGGTCTTCCAGCCCTTCTACCGCGGCGCGCAGGGCCGGCGCATTGTGCAGGGCATGGGCCTGTGGCTGAGCATTGCCCGCGACATCGCCGCCGCCCACGGCGGCGAGCTGACCGTGGACAGCACCCCCGGGGCCGGCAGCCGCTTTACGCTGCGCCTGCCGCTCGCCTGACCGGATCGCACAGCCGGCGGCCCCGCCCGTTCAGCGCGCCCCGGCAGGGCGCGCTGGACGGTTAACGCGCCTTGCGCCGCCCGCTTAAGCTGGCCATAAGGTTGGCTTAGGTTGGGGCTAAAGACAAAAACCGGGCTGCGGGCGTATGATATGCGCTATCAACCCGGGCAAACCGGGCCGTGAACCGATATCAGGAGTAAAGCTGATGAACAAGCGCATCGTATCTCTTTCCGTGATCCTTATCATTGCCACCCTGGCGCTGAGCGCCTGTGGGGTCAGTTCGGCAGCAGTGCAGACTGCCGTGCAGGCGGTAGAAAAAGCCCAGGCCCAGGTTGCCCAGGCTGCCCAGTCTGCGCCCGCCCATGCGGCGCAGGTCCAGCCGGTGGTTGCCACGGTCAGCGTGCCGGCCCAGGCCCCGCTGGTCACCGGGCCGGCGGTGGATCTGCTGGCGGCCTACCAGGGCACACTGGAAACGCTCTACACCGCGGTCAGTCCGTCGGTGGTGAATATCAGTGTGGTCAAGCAGGTCAGCGCAGCGCAGGGCGATCCGTCGCAGCAGATGCCCGGCTTCCCGTTCTTTGGCCTGCCGCAGGGCGATGGACAGAACCAGGGGCCGGAGCAGTTCCAGGGCGGGCTTGGCTCGGGCTTTGTGTGGGACGCCCAGGGCCACATCGTCACCAACAACCATGTGGTTGAAGGCGCCGACAAGATTGAAGTGACTTTTAGCGACGGCACTACTGTGCCGGCCGAACTGGTGGCGGCCGACCCCGACAGCGACCTGGCGGTGATTAAGGTGGACGCCGCCGCCGACCTGCTGCGTCCGGTGCAGCTGGCCGATTCGGCCCAGGTCAAGGTGGGCCAGATGGCGATCGCCATCGGCAACCCCTACGGGTTGGAAGGCACCATGACCAGCGGCATCGTCAGCGCCGTTGGGCGCTCGATGCCGGCCCAGGAGAACGCCGCCCGCGCCTACACCATCCCCGACATCATCCAGACCGACGCACCGATCAACCCGGGCAACTCGGGTGGCGTGCTGGTAGACGTCAGCGGGCAGGTGATCGGCGTGACCACCGCCATCCAGTCGACTAGCGGCTCGAACGCCGGGATCGGTTTCGCCGTTCCCTCGGGGATCGTCAAGAACGTCGTCCCGGCGCTGATCAGCACCGGCAAGTACGTGCACACCTGGCTGGGCATCAGCGGCGCGTCGCTCACACGGGATGTGGCGCTGGCGATGGACCTGGATGGCGCACAGCGCGGAGCGCTGGTGGGTGAGGTGATGCCGGGCAGCCCGGCCGAGAAAGCCGGCCTGCGCGGCAGCGAGCAGCAGGTTACCATGGATGGGGCGCAGGCGCTGGTGGGCGGGGATGTGATCACCGCTATCGACGGGCAGCCGGTGCGCGGCATGGACGATGTGATCGCCTACCTGACCCGCAGCACGCAGGTCGGCCAGACGGTCAGCCTGACAATCTTGCGCAGCGGCAAGCAGCAGTAGGTGGATGTGACCCTGGCGGCCCGCCCCACGGCGGATGAACCCAGCCGGCAGGCAGACACCGGCGGCAGCCCGCGCGGCATCCGCCTGGGCATCCAGGGGCTGACGGTCAACGAGGCGATAGCCAACGAAATGAGCCTGGACGCCGGGCAGACCGGTGTGCTGGTGGCGCAGGTCGAGCCGGGCAGCCTGGCCGATACCGCCGGCCTGCGCGGCGGTGACAAGACCGCTGCCATCGACGGGCAGGAAGTGACCGTGGGCGGCGACATCATCATCGCTGTCAATGGGCAGGCGATCGCCAGCATCCAGGAACTGAAAGCCGCGCTGGCGCAGCTGCCCGGCGGTCACCCGCTCAGCCTCACCGTTCTGCGTAACGGCGCGCAGGTGGAAATTACGGTCCAGCCGTAAGCCGGCAGCAGCGCCCGGGCCTGTGCTCCGGCGCTGCGCCTGGAAACACCCTGATCAGTGGGTGGAGCGTCTTCTCTGCGGAGGCGCTTCACCCATTTAGGTTAATCGGCGTACGTAAATCCGGGTAATTGATTGACAGGGCCATTTAACCCGTTTATAATGAAATTTATCGTTTAACTGCCGTTAAAATCCGACCTGCTTCAATAAACCGGTCCCCCTGCCAGGCAGTGTGTGCGTGTGTTGACCCAGTGGAGGAAAATCAGTCATGGAAGAGAAGAAGCCCCAGAATGCTGCACTGAACCGCCGCGAGGCGTTGAAGGCATTGGTTGCCGGTAGCGGCGCGCTAGCTGCCGCGGCTTTTCTGCCCAAGAAGTGGGCCAAGCCGTTGATCGAGAGCGGCGTGGTTCCGGCGCATGCCCAATCCACCCAGGACCTGCTGACGGTTAACGTCGATCGCGCCTATGCCTGCAAATCGGGCGAGGTGATCTGCAGCTATGAAGACCCGAGCGGGCAGGTGACGCTGAACTCGGCCCATATCGTGATGTACGTCCTGCCGTGCGACGCAGTGATCTACGACGGTGGCCTGGGCGGTCTGACGCATTCCGGCGGGGCCTACTCCGGCACGTTTGGGATGAACTTCTTTACCAACTGCTCACCGGGTTCGCTCCAGAGCCTGGGCGTTCAATTGTTCGTCGGCGGGCGCTACGCCGATGATTACGGCACGATCGAGCCCTGCGACAACTAACCCGGCGCGCCCGTGGAATGCCGGCCTGTCCGGCGCCGCTGGAGCGGCGGGATGTGAAGCTCTTCTGCCCTGGGCGCTCCGCCGCGTGGGGCAGAAGAGCTTTTGATTTGCTCCCCTGACCTATGGCGACCATTGCAATCTACACCTCCGGTACACTGGGCGATCACCTGCCCTACCTGGCGCTGGGGCAGGCGCTGCAGCAGCGCGGCCACCAGGTGCGCCTGGTGATCAACCAGGCTATGCACGTCTATGCGCGTGCGGCCGGGCTGGAGGCGGTGGCGTTCAGCGACATCGAGCGCGGCCCCGAGCATACCCAACAGAATGCCTGGGCCTGGAACCACTGGCGCCAGGACCAGGCGCCGCCGGTCGAGCTGCCCTCGCTGGACGAGTTGTACGGGCAGTACCTGGCCCAGACTCAGGAGATGCTGGCGCTGTGCCGGGACGCCGATCTGCTGCTGGCTACTTCGATCCGCAGCCACGGGCTGCTGCTGCACCTGCTTACCGGGCTGCCGTGGATGACGGTTTCGTTGAACGCGGTGTCCTTTGCCGCACCGCCCACGCCGGCCGAGCAGCGCAGCCGCCAGAATGCCGGGCTGTCCGAGTACCAGACTTACCGCCCGCTGATGGCCTATGTGCTCGAACGCCTGGGGGTGGAGCGCAGCCTGCCGGAATGGCGCCCGGGCTGGAGCTATGCCCGGCATGTGCTGCTGTCCAGCAGCCCGGCCTTCAGCCAGGTGGAGCTGAACCAGCTGCAGCCGTATTCGAGCATCGACCAGCTGGGTTTCTGGTACTATGACGACCCGGCCTGGGCCAATTGGATCCCCGACGAAGCGCTGCGCCGGTTTGTCGAGCGCCGCCCGCTAGCGCTGACCTTCAGCAGCCAGCCGTTAGAGCAGCCGCGCCAGGTGCTGCAGCTGCATGTCGATGCGGCCGGCCGGCTGGGGATGCCGCTGCTGGTGCAGCGCGGCTGGGCTGGGCTGAGCGAGACCGACCTGCCCGACAGCGCCCAGCCCGGGCAGGTGCTGTTTGCCGATTACCTCCCGCACGACTGGCTGTTCGCCAGGGCCGCGGCCGCCATCCAGCATGGCGGGATCGGCTCAATCGCCCGGGCGCTGCGCCAGGGCTGCCCGCTGCTGATCGAACCGTTTGGCAACGACCAGTTCTACAACGCTCGCCAGGTGTCCCGCCTGGGCGTGGGGACATCGGCGCACCCGTTCGAGAGCAGCGCCGACGAGCTGGCCCGGCTGCTGGAGCGGCAGGTGCTGAGCGCCCCGGCTCGCCGGCGCGCCGGTCAGGTGGGCGAGCAGCTGCGCGCCGAGCGGGGGGCCGATGAAGCCTGCGCCATGATCGAGCGCTACCTGGGCCGGCTGGAGCCGGGCGGCGCCCACCCGGCGCTGTATGCGCGCTTCACCCCGCCGCTGGCGCGCCGGGCGCGCGCGTCCGCCCAACCCGAGCGGGCCTTTCGCTTGCTGCTGCAGCAGGCTGGGGCAGCCCAGGGCGAGCAAATTGTGCCCGAAGCCCAGGCCCTGGCGCTGCTTGCCCAGCCCGGCCTGCCGCGCATTACCGGGCTGCTGGCTGCCCGGGTGAGCTTTGCCCGCGCCCGGCAGGCGGCGGAAGCCTTCCTGGGCCAGAGCTACCCGAATAAGTTCCTGGCGATCCTCGACGACACCCCCGACGAGCGGTTGGAGCGCTGGATCGCCGGGCTGGGGGCTGCGCCCGTCGCCCTCCGCCGGGCAGCCGGCCTTCCCCCGGGCGATCTGTACCGTTGGGCGCTGGAGGCTGGCGGCGCGGATTACCTGGCGGTGTGGGATGACCACGGGCTGCACCACCCGCAGCGGCTGCTGTCCCAACTGGCCGGGCTGCAGGCGGCCGGTACAGCGGCCGCCTGCCTGGAGCGCCTGGCAGCCTGGCGCCCGGCCGAGCAGCGGCTGGCGTTGTCTGCGCCGCGGCCGTGGTTGAACACCCTGCTGGTCGAGCGTGCGCCGGCGCTTGCCGCCGCGCAGCGGGCCGGCGACGCTGGCTCGCCGGGCAGGCAGGGCGGCCTTGCGCCTGGCGACCCCGGGCGCTGGCTGCAGCCGGCGGTGGAGCCGGCGCTGCTGGCGTGCCTGGATTACCCGCAGCTGTACCTGCACATTGAGCCGCCCGGGCGGGCGCCGGAGCTGCTGCAGGGGGAAGACCTGCATCTATCGGCCAGCCGGCGTTTTGATGGCGAGGCTTACCGGCAAATGCTGGCAGCCTTGCAGGCCGGGCTGGGGCGTGATCTGGCGCAGGCCGCTGCCCAGGTCGGCGCGCCGGACGAGGCGAGCATCCCGCTCATCCTGCATCAGACCTGGAAGGACGCCGAAGTCCCCTCAGAACTGCTCGCGTACCAGCGCAGCTGGCTGGAGCACAACCCCGGCTGGACCTACCGGCTGTGGACCGACCAGGACCTGCGCGCGCTGGTGGCCGACCGGTATGCCTGGTTCCTGCCGATCTATGATGGGTATCGGGAAGCGATCCAGCGCGCCGACGCCGGGCGCTATTTTGTGCTGCACTGCTACGGCGGGGTGTACGCCGATCTGGATTTTGAGTGCCTGCGCTCCCTGGACGAACTGCTGGAAGGGCGGCAGCTGGTGCTGGGGTGCGAGCCGGAGACCCACCTGCAGCAGGCCGTGGCGCGCAGCAGCGGGTTGGCGCGCATCACCTGCAATGCATGGATCGCTTCGCAGCCGGGGCTGCCTTTTTGGGAGCACCTTTTCCACCGGCTGGTGGCTTGCCATAAGCTGCCCGGCCCGCTGGACGCCACCGGGCCGTTCTTCCTGACCCGCGCCATCGACGCCTGGCCCGAAGCGCAGGCGATCACGCTGCTGGATGCGCCTGTGTTGTACCCGGTGGATAAAGACACCCCCTGGGCCGGCCTGCCGGAAGACGAGCGCCGCCGCCTGAGCCAGGCGGCCTTTGCGGTGCATCACTGGTGGGGCAGCTGGTACAACCCGCCCGACGGCGGTGAACCGGTGACCGGCTGGGCCAGGCTGGTGCAGCGCGGGGTCCAGCTGGCGGTGGTGGAACTGGACTTGGTGGAGAGCCTGCGGGCCGCCAGCCGCATGGAAGCGCCGCCGCTGATCTCTTGCATGATGGTGACGCGCGGCCGACCCGGCCTGGCGCAGCGGGCGGCGGCCTGTTTTCTGCAGCAGACCTACCCCAATCGTGAGCTGGTGATCATCGACGACGACCCCGACCCGCAGTTGGGCGAGTGGGCGGCGGCGTTGGGCGATGCACGCGTGCGCCATATCCGCCTGCCCGACGAAGGGCTGACGCTGGGCGAGCTGCGTAACCGGGCGGTGGAACAGGCCCACGGCGCGTTCCTGGCCCAGTGGGACGATGATGACCTGTCGGACCCGCAGCGGTTGGAGTTGCAGATGGCCGCCCTGCACGCCCTGGGCGCAGATGCCTGCCTGCTGCAGCGCCACCAGATGTGGTGGCCCGAAGCCCAGCGGCTGGCCTTCTCGCCGCCGCGCTATTGGGAAAGCTCGTTCATCTGCCGGCGCGATCTGCTGCCGGCCTACCCGGCGCAGCGCAAAGGCGAGGACACGCTGGCGATCCAGCTGCTGCTGCGTAAAGGGCGCGTCGCGCTGCTGGACCTGCCGCGCCTGTACACCTACGTTTTCCACGGGTGCAACACGTTTGAGGCCGGGCACTGGGAAGAGCACTGGCAGCAGGCCACTGCCCGCTTTGAAGGGCCGGCCTACCGGCGGGCGCTGGCCCGCCGGGAACGGCGCCTGGGGATCGACCTGGGCCGCGGCCCAGGCGCAGCCGGGCAGCCCGGTCTCCCGCCTAGCGTGCTGATCCTGATCCCGGTCAAAGATGTGCGCGCCGACCTGCCCGGTCTGTGGCAGAACCTGCTCCAGCTCACCTACCCGGCCGCGCGCCTGTCGCTGGCTTTTCTGGAGAGCGACAGCCGGGACGGCACGGCGGGCTGGATCGAAGCCCACCTGAACGAACTGCGTGGGCGTTTCCAGCGGGCCGAGCTGCACCGCCAGGATTACGGGTTCCAGATCGATGGGCCGCGTTCGGCTGCCGAGCTGCAGCGCCGGCGGCGCGCCGTGATGGCCCGCAGCCGCAACGAACTGCTGCGCCGGGCGCTGCGCGATGAAGACTGGGCGCTGTGGATCGACGCCGACCTGGTTAGCTGGCCGCCGGACGTGATTGAGCGCCTGCTGGCTGCCGGAAAAGACATCGTGGCGCCCAGCTGCCTGGCGCAGGGTACGCGCCAGGCGTTTGACCTGAACAGTTTTAAGCTGGCGCCCAGCGCCGGTCGGTTGGACTGGTCGCCGTACATCATCGACGGGCTGCTGCAGCCGCCGCGTGGCTTTGGCCGGCTGTACCTGACCGACCTGCGCCGGCACGACCTGGTGGAGCTGGATGGGGTGGGCGGCACCATGCTGCTGGTCAAAGCCGAGCTGCACCGCACCGGGCTGCTCTTCCCCGAAGAACCGTACAAAAACCTGATCGAGACCGAAGGCCTGGCGGCCCTGGCCCGCGATTTGGGCTATACTTGTTGGGGGCTGCCTAACCTGGAGATCTGGCACCCCAACCGCTGATCCTTTGTATGAGGAACCCCAGGCCGGTGGAAGAAATCACGGAGCGCCCCAAGAAAACGCCCTGCTGCGGCGACCTGCCGCCCGAAGCGCGCGATGTGCTGGGGGTGATCGGCAGCTGCGCCCGCGCCGAGGGCAATGAGCTGCAGTACTGCCGGTTGATCAAGCAAACCGATCAGCTGGTGCAGTGGCACGCGCTGGCCCGGCATGCCGAGGAACACAAGCTGGCGCCGCTGGTCTACCGCCACCTGAAGGCCATCCAGGCGCTGGCGCCGGATGAGACCATGCGCGAATTGAAGGCCCTGGCGCTGCGGCACCGGCACGCCAACCAGGTGCGCGGCCGGGCGCTGGCCGAGATCCTGCATGCGCTGCGGCGGGAGGAGATCGCCCCCTTAGTGCTGAAGGGCGCGGCGCTGGCGCACCTGGTGTACCCCGAACCGGGGCTGCGCCCGATGCGCGATATCGACCTGCTGGTGGCGCGCTCGGATCTGGCCCGCGCAGCTGCGGTGCTGCAGGGCCTGGGCTACTGCGTCGATGCACAGCTGGCAGGCATCACCCCGGACAACCATCACCACCTGCCGGGGCTGCGGCGCGCTATCGAAGGGTTGTCGGTGAGCGTGGAGCTGCACCACAACCTGTTCCCCCAGACGGTGTACTATCGCCCGCTAGACTACGCCGCCCTGGTGGGGCGGGCGGTGCCGTTTGAGGTTCAGGGCGCCCCGGCGCTGGCGCCCGGGTATGAGGATATGCTCTGGCACGTCTACCGCCACGCGCTGGGGCCGCCGCTGCTGCTCACCCCGCTGCGCCTGTCGGTGGTCGCCGACCTGTCCAGCCTGGTGGAGCTGCGCCTGGAGCAGATCGATTGGGCCGATGTGCGCCGGCGCTACCCGCAGGTGTGGAACATCCTGCCGCTGCTGCATTTCGTCAGCCCGTGGTCGCCGGCAGTATGCGCCCGTCTGGATTGGGACCTGGAGCATGCCCCGGACGGCGCCGGGCAGCCCTATGCCGGCTGGCCGCGGCGCAAACGTATCCCCGGCGGGCTGCGCGCCAACCGCCACCTGCTGCAAGCCACCTTTAGCCCCCCGGAATGGTGGCTGCGCCTGTTCTACGGCGCCGGCAGCCCGGCCGGCGCCGCTTGGGCGCGCTGCATCCGCCACCCGCTGCACGTTCTGGAATGGCGCATCCACTACTGGAAAGAAGCTTTCCGCCGGCCGGCGCGCCCCGGCCGCGGATGAGCAGAGAGGACACAATGCCATGCAACCGACCGATCGACCGGCTCGCAAAGCCGATTACCGCCTGGAGCAGCTTGACGATGAACTGCTGCTCTACCACCCCAATGAAACGCGCATCCTGTACCTGAACCCCACCGCCTCGTTGATCTGGGGCCTGTGCGACGGTGAGCGCAGCGTGGCGCAGATCATCGCTGTGCTGGAGGAAGCCTATCCGGAAGCGCAGGATGCCATCGCCGGGGATGTGCAAGACAGCCTGGCGCATCTGCTCGAGCAGGGCTGCATCGAACTGCGCTGAGGTCCGCATGCCGGTGTCCACGCGCCAGGTGCACTTCGCAGGCAGCGCCATCGCCATTCAGGCTGATGGCGCTGCGGCGCGCCGCCTGGTCGATTTTCTGTTTGGCGAACTGCCAGAGCACGGCGCGCCGCCGCCGCGACTCACCTACCGCCTGGAAGCGGGCGACCAGCCGGGCCGTTTCTCGCTCCACCTGGGTGAAACCTGCCTGCTGCGTGAGGCTCGCCCGGCGCAGGCCGCTGCCCGGTTGATGGATCGGGCCTGCTTCCACCTGGCCGATACCAGCCAGGACGGGCTGCTGCTGCATGCCGCCCTGCTGTCCTGGCAGGGGCAGGGGCTGCTGCTGCCGGGTTCCAGCGGGCGGGGCAAGTCCACCCTGTCGGCCTGGTTGGTGCAGCAGGGCTTTGATTACCTGACCGACGAACTGGCTTATATCCCAAGCGGTGCAACGGCGGCCTTTGGGCTGCGCCGCCCGCTGAACATCAAGAGCGTTGCCCGCCCGCTGCTTGAAGCGCTGGTCGGCCCGCCGGGGATCGATGATCGGGAGGATATCCTGCGCAGCAGCGGCAGCTATATGACCGCTGTGCAGGCGCTGCGCCCGGGCGCCGCCGCGGTCGCATCCGTGCCGGTGCGTTGGATCGTCTTCCCGGCCTACCAGGCGGGGATTGGGTTGGAGGTCGAAGCGCTGTCTCGGGCGCGCTGCGGCCTGGCGTTGATGGAAGGCCTGATCAACGCCCGCAACCTGCCCGGGCACGGCCTGGATGAGATCGGGCGGCTGGCGCGCCAGGCGCCGGCCTGGAAAATCCGCTATGAGGGGTTCGAAGTCTTCAGGCGACATGGAGCGAACGATGATGGACCTGCCTTCCTGGAATGTATTGCTAGTTGATGACGACGAAGACGATTACATCCTGACCAGCCGGCTGCTGTCGACCCTGCGCCACCGGCGCATTGACCTGGCCTGGGCTTCCAGCTATGAGCAGGGCCGGCAGCGCCTGCGCGACGCCCGCTATGACGCGGTGCTGGTTGATTACGACCTGGGGGCGTACAGCGGGATTGAACTGACCTGCCGGCTGGTGGCGGATTACCCGGACCTGCCGGTGATCCTATACACCGGGCGGGGCAGTTACGAGGTGGACGTGGAAGCGATGCAGGCCGGGGTGACGCTGTATATCACCAAAACCGAGATCACCTCCCTCACGCTGGAGCGCAGCATCCGCTATGCCATCGAGCGCAAGCAGGTGGAAGAGGCGCAGCGCCGCAGCGCCCGCCGTGATGCTTATCGCGTAGCACTGGTCGATGCGCTGCGCCCGCTGTCCGATCCGCAGCAGATCTGCCAGGCGGCGGTGCAGGCGCTGGGCGAGCACCTGAACGCCGGCCGTGTGTCATATGGCGAAGTCGACAGCGATTACATTTATGCCTGGGCGACCTACAGCCTGGATACGCCCGGCCTGCTCGGGCGCTACCGCCTCGACGATTATGGTCTGGAGATGGTCGACCGCCTGCGAGCCGGGCAGAACTGCGTGGTTCCAGACGTCGCCGCACAGCCGCTCGGCGAGGACGAGCGGGCCGCCTACCGGGCGCTGGAGGTGCAGGCTCACCTGACCGTGCCGCTGTTGAAAGACGGCCGGTTGAATGGGCTGTTGAGCGTACTGTCCACCCGGCCGCGCCCCTGGACGGGGGAAGACAGCCTGCTGGTTGAGGAGACCGCCGGGCGCATCTGGGACGCCGTGCAGCGGGCGCGCGCCCAGGCGGCGGTGCAGGAAAGCGCCGAGCGCTTCCGCATCATGGCGGACGGCACGCCGTTGATGATCTGGGTCACGGATGCCGCTGGGCGGATGGAGTTCGTCAATCGCGCCTACTGCGAGTTCTTCGAGGTGACGCTGGAGCAGGTGCAGCAGCGGGGCTGGGCGCCGCTGGTTCACCCGGATGACCACGCCGGGTATGTAGACCTGTACGGGTTGTGCCTGCAGCAGCATACCCCTTTCCAGGCCGAAGCACGCGTGCTGCGCAGTGATGGGCAGTGGCGTTGGATGGCCTCCTACGGGCAGCCGCGCATCTCAACCGGCGGGCAGTTCCTGGGCATTGCCGGCTCCTCCGCCGATATCACCGAGCGCAAGCGCGTCGAAGAGCAGCTGCAGGTCTACAGCCGCCAGCTGGAGCGCAGCAATCGCGAGCTGGAGCAGTTTGCCTATGCCGCCTCGCACGATTTGCAGGAACCGCTGCGCAAAATCGAAGCTTTTAGCGAGCGCCTGACTGCCGGCGCAGCCGAACTGGGGTTGGTGGAGCGCGATTACTTGAAGCGTATGCAGCGCAGCGCCGGGCGCATGCGCCGCATGATCGACGATCTGCTCACACTGGCGCGTGTCTCAGAACAGGGAGCGCCATTCGAGACGGTTGACCTGAATGATGTGCTGCTGGCGGTGCTGGATGACCTGGAACTGCTGATCCGCGACAGTGGGGCGCGCATCACCATCGACCGCCTGCCGCCCATCTGGGGCGACCCAACCCAGATCCATCTACTGATGCTGAACCTGGTGGGCAACGCGCTGAAGTTCCATCACCCGGGGCGTACCCCGGCGGTGACCGTCTGGGCGCAGAAAGCCGCCGGCGAGACGCTGGTGCACATCGAAGACCAGGGGGTGGGCTTCGATATGCACCAGGTTGGCGGGCTGTTCCAGCCGTTCCAGCGCCTGCATGAGCGGGCGGAGTTTGAAGGAAATGGGATCGGCCTGTCGATCTGCCGCAAGATTGTCGAGCGGCACGGCGGGCGCATTTGGGCCAGCAGCGAACCGGGTCGGGGCGCGGTGTTTAGCTTTTGCTTGCCGGCGGTCTAGAGTTCCTGGATGTGATCCAGGAACAATTGCACGCAGGCCGGGTCGAAGTGTATGCCCGACTGGGCGATGATGTATTCGCGCGCTTCGTCGCGCGACATGGCTTTGCGATACGGGCGGTCGGAAGTCAGCGCGTCCCAGACGTCGATGATGGCGAACAGGCGCGCCGCCAGCGGGATCTGCTCGCCTTTCAAGCCGCGCGGGTAGCCGCTGCCGTCCCACTTCTCGTGGTGCGAATAGGGGATCTGGATCGAGTCGCTCAGGTATTCGATCGGCGACAGCCACTGGTAGGCGTAGACGGGGTGCAGGCGCATTAGCGTCCATTCCTCATCGGTCAGCGGGCCGGGTTTGAGCAGGATCGAATCGGGGATGCCCAGCTTGCCCACATCGTGCAGCAGCGCGCCGCGCCACACCTGTTTCAGCTCGCTCTCGCTCATGCTGCAGGCGCGCGCCAGCACCAGGGTCTTCTGGGTCACCCGCAGGGTATGGCCTTCGGTTTCCTTATCCCGCAGGTCGAGCGCGTTGGACCAACCTTCGATGGTTTTATCATAGGCAGTCAGCAGGTCGGCGTTCAAGTGCTCGATCTCGCGGCGCTGCTCGGCGATGCGGCGGTAGCGGTTCAGGCGGGTGACCGTGCGCAGGCGCGAGAGCAGTTCCATGCTGTCGAATGGCTTGGTCAGGTAATCGTCGGCCCCGGCGTCGAAGCCGGTCAGCTTGGACGCCCGGTCATCGAGGGCGGTGATCAACAGCACCGGCACCTCGTTCAGGCTGTCGGTGGAACGGATGATGCGGCAGACTTCAAAGCCGCTGACGTTGGGCATCATCACGTCACACAGGATTACATCCGGCTCCAACGTGGAGGCCATCGCCAGACCCTCAATGCCGTTCTCGGCGAAGTGCAGGTCATACGGCTCGCGTGCCAGCAGAGCTTCCAACGTCATGCGGGCGGCCGGTTCATCGTCAATAATCAGGATTTGCGGGCGGTTATTGTGCATTTTGTATAAGATTAGCTGGCAAGTGGGATGATGATGTCGACGACAACCCCTGGTTTTTCCGGTCGGTTTGATATTTGAACGCTGCCTCCAGCCTGGCGCACCAGCGTAGCCACCATCGGGAAGCCCAACCCCATGCCCGGCATTTCACCGGTAAAGTATTTTTCGCCTTGGAAATAGGGCAGCCAGGCCCAGCGCAGCTGCTCGGGAGTGAGGTGGATGCCATTATCGGCAAAGCACAGGCGGATCCCCTGTTCTCCCGCTTTTTCTACGCTCAATTCAATATGGGGGCTGTGGGTTGGATGAAATTTGACCGAGTTTTCAAACAGTTCACTCACAATCAGGGTAAGCGCGTCCTGGGTGAGTATAACAGAATACTCCACCAGCGCATGCGGTAGATTAAGGGTGATGCCCGCCAGGTTCATCGAAGCGGTCTGTTGGTCGACCATCTTTTCGAAATCGCCCAGGCGGGTGGGGTGACCGGGGCGCAGGCGGTCCGGCGCATCCAGGTAGCGCAGGATATCGTTAATTTCTTCTACCAGGCGGGACGAACTTTTCCACGAGTCTTTGACCAACGCCCGGATATCCTGCGTTGGCAGTTCGTCGATGTGCGCCTCGAGCAGGGTCATCCCGGTATACAGCAGTCCCACCGGGGTGCGCAGCTTGTGGGTCACCGTCAGGTGGAAGCGGCGCATATCGATATACTCGGTCATCTGGTCGGTGACATCGCGCAGCCGGATCAGCCGGTTGTTGTCGCTGCCGGGCATTGGCTCCAGGGCGGTCACTTCCAACCAGAAAGCCCGCGCCGAGACGGTTTCCGGCTGCAGCAGGTACAGGCGGGTCAGCGGAGAGGTCTGGTCGGCCAGCACATCTTCGGGATGGATGGTGAAGCGTGCCGCTTCCACCTGCGCGCCGAAATCCAGGCCGATATACGCTTCGGGGATGTGCAGCAGGGTGCGCGCGCTGGGATTGGCATACTGGATGCGCATCTGCTCGTCCAGCACCAGGTAACCGTCTTCGGCGCTCTCCACCAGCCAGGAGAAGCGCGCCCGCTCGGCCTGCAGCCGGCGGTAGCGGTTGATCTGCCGCACGGTGTTGAGGCGGATCTGCAGCTCCAGCCCGTCGAACGGCTTGGACATGAAATCGTCCGCCCCGGCGGTCAGCCCGGCCAATTTGGAATCGCGGTCGTCCAGCGCGGTGAGCATGATGACCTGCGTCTCAGCCAGGATCGGGCTGGCGCGCAGCTGCCGGCAGACCTCGAACCCGTCCATGCCGGGCATCATCACATCCAACAGGATGGCATCCGGCCGGTGCAGCAGCGCCATCTGCAGCCCCTGTTCGCCGGTGTTGGCAAAGAGCAGGTCCAGCCACGGCAGGCTCAGGCGCGCTTCGAGGGTCAAATGCACCGTGGGGTCATCATCAATGATGAGCACAAGACAGCGATCATCCATCCGACCGTCCTCCAGAGTGGGCGGCTGCCAGGCACGCCTGCCAGGTATTATAACCTTTGTACATCCGCTGCGTTAGGTTCCAGCAGCCCATAGCGCATTGCCATGCGCGCCAGGTCGACCGAATTTTTGAGTTTGAGCTTCAGGCGCAGGTGGTAGCGGTGCACTTCCACGGTGCGCCGGCTGATGTTCAACTCCTGGCCGATTTCCATGCTGGTCAGGCCTTGGGCGGTGAGCTTGAAGATCTCCTGCTCGCGCGGCGTCAGCGCTTTGTAGCGGTCCAGGATGTCGCTCCCCGAGCGCATCACCATCGAAGCGGGGGCCAGGTCGGCCAGCACCTGGCACACAAAGTAGTGCTTGGCTGCCACAGTGCGGACCGCCTCGATCAATTCATCGGTGGGTGAGTCTTTCAGCACGTAGCCCAGCGAGCCGCTGCGCACTGCGCGCAGGAAATAGCTGGTGTCTTTGTGCATAGTGAAGATCACGATCTCGGTGCTGATCTGGGCCCGCTTGACCTCCTGGATCACTTCCAGGCCGTTTAGCTCGGGCATCATCAGGTCCAGGATCAACACATCCGGCATCAACGACTGCGCCATGGCTACTGCCTCGC
>JBJSYW010000614.1:0-17511 GCA_046089985.1 Chloroflexota bacterium | reverse complement strand
GCCGCCATTGTCGATGAAGCCGCCCAGATGACCCTGCCGGCGACGCTCGGCGCGCTGCGCCTGGCGCGGCGCTTCATCCTGATCGGCGACCACAAGCAGCTGCCGCCGGTGGTGATCAGCGAACCGCGCTTCGACCGCCAGCCTGACCCGGCCGGGCTGCCCGGACCCGCGCCGGAAAGCCTCCCCGGCGCTGCGCGCTGCGCCCTGCCTGGCGGCTCACCCGGCGAGCTGCCTGCACCGGATGAGCTGGCCGCGCCGGCCGGGCCGCCCATCCCCGGCGGCGGCCCGGGCAGCGACTGGTCACAGGCGCGCCTGTCCACCTCGCTGTTCGAGCTGCTCTACCGCCACCTGAAAACCCACTGCCCGCAGGCTGTGGTCGACCTGAACGAGCAGTACCGCATGAACGCCGCCATCTGCGCCATCCCGCGCCGGCTGTGGTACGACGACGACCTGCGCCCGGCCGGCAGCGAGATCGCCCAGGCGCGCATGGGGCTGCTCAAACCGCCCCCGCCCGGTCACCGCCTGGGCGCTGCGCTCGATCCGGACCAGCCGGTGGTGTTCCTGGATATCCCCTGGGGGCCGGGCTGGTGCGGGGCGCGCACCAACCAGCGCGAAGCGCAGACCGTGGCCGAGCTGATCGAAGCCTTCATCGACCTGGGCCTCAACCTGGACGACGCCGGCGTGATCGCCCCCTTCCGCGCCCAGGTAGCGCTGGTGCGCCGCGCCCTGGCCGAGCGCCTGCCCGCCGAACAGCACCCGCGCATCCGCAGCCTGGTCGACACGGTCGACCGCTTCCAGGGCCAGGAGCGCAGCCTGGTGGTGCTCTCGTTGGCCACCCACGGCGCCTTCATCCACGACCTGCTGCAAGACGAGCGCCGCTTGAATGTGGCCATCACCCGCGCCCGCCACAAGCTGGTCATCCTGGGCGACGCCGGCGTGCTGTCGATCAGCCCGCGCTACGCCGGGCTGATCGAGCAGTGCGTGGTGGTCGCCTGAGCCCCCACGGGCGCGCCGCCGGTCTGGCAGACGCGCCGGAAAAAAATGACCGGCCGCCCGGCGGTGCGGCGCCGGGCGGCCGGTTCAGAACATCTCAGGCAGCCGAGATCAGCGTTTGGCGGGCAGGCCGATCGCCTGGCGCACTTCGCTCATCGTCTGTTGGGCGATGGCAGAAGCGCGCTTCTGCCCATCGGCCAGAATGTCCCACACATCCTCGGGGCAGCGATTCAGCTCTTCCCGGCGGGCGCGGAACGGAGACAGCGAGGCGTTCATGTTCTTGGCCAGCAGCTGCTTGCACTGCACACAACCGATGCCGGCTTTGCGGCACTCGCCGTCGATACTGGCCACTTCTTCGGTGCTGGAGAAGATCTTGTGCATCGAGAACACGTTGCAGACTTCCGGGCGCCCGGGGTCCGAGCGGCGCATACGCTGCGGGTCGGTCACCATCTGCATCACCCGCCCGCTGGTCTCCTCAGCCGTGGAGGCCAGCTCGATGTGGTTATTCAGGCTCTTGCTCATCTTGGCCTGCCCATCGATGCCGATCACTTTTGGCACCTCGGTGGCGCGCATCTGCGGCTCGATCAGCACATTGCTGTTGTAGCGGAAGTTGAACGAGCGCACCGTCTCGCGGGCGAATTCCAGGTGCGGGGCCTGATCGACGCCCACCGGCACCACGTCGGCCTTGTACAGCACGATGTCAGCCGTCATCAGCACCGGGTAGCCCACCAACCCGTAGTTGACGTTGTTGGCGTGCTGGCGCACTTTCTCTTTGAACGTCGGCAGGTCGGTCAGCTTGCCCAGCGGGGTGACCATCGACAGGTAGGTGTGCAGTTCAGCCACTTCCGGCACCTGCGACTGGACAAAGATAATCGACTCGTCCGGGCGGATGCCCGCCGCCAGCCAGTCCAGCGCCATCTCATAGGTGTTCAGCGCCAGTTCCTGGGTTGTTTCGACCGTGGTCAGGGCGTGGATATCGACGATGCAGTAGACGCACTCGTACTCATCCTGCAGCGCCACATAATTCTTGATTGCGCCCAGGTAATTGCCCAGGTGCTGGCGCCCGGTTGGGCGGGCGCCGGAAAAACAACGTCCTTTTTTCGGCATGCTTACGTGCCCTCCTTCAATAATTTATCCACCAGTTGCACCACTTCGCCCGGCTCCACATGCCGGTGGGTTTGCAGCTTTGAATAGACCAACTGCCCATTGACGCTGACCTCAAACCGCCCGCCTTCGCCGGGCACGATTGTCAGCGATTCGATCTCAGGCTCGAACTTGTGCAGCAGTTCGGCCGCCAGACTGGCGGCCCGTCCGGTGTAATGTCAGACAGCGCAGTAGACAATCTCGATCTTCAGCAGCATAAACATCCTCCGGTGCACTGAGTGAGTTAACAAAAACCCCCGCCGGTGATGCGACGGGGGGAAAAGCCAGCTTCACACTCTGCCTGTCGGCGGCGGGTTTCCCACCGCGAACGGCCTGCCCAGGTAACGGCGGCACTCCCGGCACGGGCTACTGCCCCGGCGCTTGGCTGCGCCGGCGGTTCACCCTGCAGCTCCGAGGTCCATTCCCTGCCGGCGTCCGTACGGGGCTTTCACCTGCCCCCGCTCTCTGGGCCGTCGTTTCGGCGGGTACTCGTCCTCATCTCAGCTGTTGACGATGCGTATTCATTTGTCCGGCTGCTTGAGCCGCGGCCTAGTGTAGCCCAAATTCAAGCGCCTGTCAATGACCAAGGTCGAGCCCGGCCAAAGGTCAGGCCAGGAACACGCCCGCCAGCGCCTGCGGGGTGATCCCGGGGGTCTCGATGCGCCCGCGGGCGTAGAACCCGGCAATGGCGGCTTCCAGCGCCCCGCCTTCCAGCGCCACCCCTTCCAAGGCCTGCTCCAACCCGGCCAGCGAGCTTTGCGGGTAAATAAAGAAGTCGCCCGAAAGGTGCACGTCGGCCAACCGCCCTTCCTGGTTGATCGCCGTCAGGCGCACCAACCCGCCCGGCAGCTTGACCACCTTTTGCAGCACCGATACGCCCTCGCGGATCTTGACCTGCGGCTGGCGCTCCTTGCGGAAGTCGTTGTCGAACAGCCAGGCATCGCTGTACATCTCGTCAAAGCGCTCGTTGGCCTTGCGGCGCAGCGCCTCGTCGAGCACGTACTTCTGCTCCAGCGGGCCAAGCAGGGCCTCCACGCGTCGGCGCAGGTCGGCCGCCAGGTCGGCGGTCTCGGGAATGCTGCCGATTTCGCGCCGGAAGGTGCTCAGGTTTTCGCTCAGGGTCTTATAGACCTTGTCACGGAATTTTTCATCCGGCACGCGCAGCACGCGCGACATCATCTCATAGTCAAAGTCCAGGATAAAGTTGCCCACCACGATGCGCATGTCGTTGATCTCGGCGGCGCCGTTGCCCGAGACTTTGCGCCCATTGGCGATGATGTCGTTCACCGGGCGAAACTCGGCCGCCACGCCGAATTGGCGGTAGGTCTCCACCACCGGCTGCAACACGGTGCGGTACAGGTCGCCCATCGCTGCCGGCAGCCCGGGGCGATCTTTGCGCAGCACAAACTGGTAAAACAACTGCTGCCCGTCCAGGTACACCGCCCCGCCGCCCACTTCCCGCCGCAGCAGCGGGATTTCATGCCGGCCCACGTACTCCAGGTCGACCTCCTGGCGGGCATCCTGGTGACAGCCCAGGCAGAAATAGGGCGTCGCCGGACGCAGGATGAACAGCACCTCTCGCCCCAGGTAGGCGGCGGCATGGTACAGCGACTGGCTGTCCTGCCAGGGAACGCGATCCAAAAAATAGTATTCCATAAACACCAACTCCTTCGGGTTAGCTCAATAGAGGCGACTATGCAGGCGGCCGCACAGCTAGGAGGCCGCTACCCGCCGGGTCTGAAATTCCACGCCGTGAATGGCGCGCGAGAAGAAATAAAATACGAAGTGCGAGATGCGACTGAGCGGTATCCAGACCAGCAGCAGGTCCACCAGCAGCATGTGGATGGTGAACGAGACCTCGTAGGCCAGCAGCAGCTTGCGCGCCAGCACGAAGCCGGTCAGCATCGGCAGGAAGACCAGCAGCCAGTTCAACCACTCGGACGGGCCGCTGATCAGGCGCAGCACCGGGTCGGCCAGGCGGTTGATCAACAGCGCCAGCATCGCCACGATGCCGATCGCCGACAGCCAGGGGATCACCGCCGGCGGCAGCGCCGGCCAACCGAAGCCCAGCATGCTCTTCAGGGCGGTCATATGGGTCTTGCTGAACAACACCACGCTAAACAACCCCAGGTGGAACAGCCCGCCAGCGGCGTAGATGACCGGTTTTCTGCGGAAAGCGCCCTTGACGCCCGGGATAAACGGCAGCACCAGCAGCCCGCTCAGGAAGGCGCGACCCAACCCGGCCGCCCGGCCGACCTTATCGGCCGCCGCCTGGTGCTTCCAGCCGGCGCGCAGCGCCTGCACCACACGCAGCAGCAGGCCCAGCACACAAAACCAGAAGGCCGCCTTGAACAGTGGACCGCGAGCGAACTGCAGCGCTTCCATCCAGGTCAGCCCGCCGGCCGGGGGGGCCGCCGGAGCGCCCCCGCTCGAGGCCGCCGCAGCCGCGCCGGTGGGGGCCGGCGTGGATGCCGGCCCGGCAGGTTCGGTCGCCGCATCGGTTGCCGCCGGCGCAGCCGCCGCCGTCCCGGCTGCGGGCTCCCCGGTATCTGCCGGTGCGGCAGGTTCAGCGCTCCCCTCGGGCGCAGCCGCCGCGCCGGGCGTCCCAACCGGCGCAGCCACGCACTCGGTGGCTACTACCCGGCAAGCGCCCGGCGCAGTGGTGGTCAGGACAGCATCGGCCGGAGCTGTCGCTTCAACCGGAGCTTCCGGGGCCTCCGGGGTGATCAGCGCCTGGTAGGCGGCGATGCCCTCCTGGGTATTGTCCGGGTGGCACATGGCGCAGGAGGTTCCCTCCTGCAGCGGGTGGACAATCTGCCCGGCATGCGCTTCTTCCTGCACCTGGGCAGCCGGGCTGCCGCCGTGGCACACCACGCAGTCCAGCATGGCATGCTGGATATGCCACTGGCCCTGCTGGCGGACCGGGTTTTTGGCCTGCGTTTCGTGGCAGGTCACACAGCTGCTGTCCGCCGCCCGGGCCGGCTGCCAGGCGACAAACGCCGCGCCCGCCAGCGCCAGCCCAAGCATAATCCAAAACAGTGAACGGGATTTCATTTTTGCTCTCTTTTGTTCAGGCATGGTTTCCGTCCGCCATGGGGAATATCAGGCGAACCGGTCACCCGGGCGGATGCGCCCCGCCGCAGCGAAATCGGCCGCCGGCTGCTTCGCCTCGCCGTCCGGCTGCAGGCGCTGCACCAGCAGCGCCCCGCCCAGCCCCGCCACCAGCAGGCCATCCGGGCCGGCTTCCAGCACCTCGCCAGGCGGGCATTCGTGCGCCCGGTCCAGCTTGCGGCAGTCGAAGAATTTGACCCGCGCCCCGTTCAGCCGGGCGTGTGCGCCGGGCTGTGGGTTGGCGCCGCGCACCAGGTTGTACACCTCGCCCATCGGGCGGCTCCAATCGATCGCCGTGCGCTCCTCGGTGCACAGCGGTTCATAGGTGGCCTGGCTCTCATCCTGCGCCAGGCGCAGCGCCTGGCCTTCCCGCACCAGCTGCACCGCCTCGACCAACGCCTGCACGCCCAGCGGGAAGAGTTTGTTGAAGTACAACGAGCCGGTGGTGTCGTCCGGGTCGATCACGGCTTCTTTTTGCAGCAGCACCGGCCCGGTGTCGATGCCTTTATCAGGCCAGAAGATGCTCAACCCGGTGACGGTTTCGCCCTGGATCACCGCCCAGTTGATGGCGCTGCCGCCGCGGTGGCGCGGCAGCAAGGAAGGGTGATACTGGATGCTGCCCAGGCGCGGAGCATCGAGGATGCGCTGCGGGACGATATCGGTGACGAAGGCCATCACGTTCAGATCGGGCTGATACCGGGCATAGGCCTCGCTCACTTCCGGGTCGCGCATCTTGCGCGGCTGCACCAGCGGGATGCGGTGCGCTTCCGCCAGCCGGCGCAGCCCGCTGGGGCGCTCGGGGGGGTCGGGCGGGCAGAAGACCAGCGCCAGCTCTTCCCCGGCTTCCAGCAGCGCCGCCAGCACTTTTTCACCAAAGGCAGCCTGGCCGATCAATGCGATGCGCATGGATCCTCCTATTTCTTCAACAGCCCGCGCCCGCGCCAGTCGGCTACGCTGGCTTCCAGCCAGGTCTGCAGGTCGGCGCCGTGCGCCAGGGCCGCCAGATCGGCTGCCAGGTTGTCCGGCTCCACCAGCACAATCCAGCCCTTGCCATATGGGTCGCTGTTCAGCAGGCCGGGGTTGTCCATAATTTCGTCATTGACTTCCACCACCTTGCCGCCCACCGGCAGGCGCAGCGGGCCGACATACTTGCCGGCTTCCATCGTGCCAAACGGGCGCAGCATGGCGATCGGGCGGCCGGGTGGCTTGATCCGCAGGGCGGTGATCACCTGGGCCGAGGCCTGGGCCACATCATCCAGTCCCACCCGCACCAGGTCGTCTTCCACGCGCACCCACAGGTGGTCTTCTTTTTGATAGTACAACTCATCCGGCAGATTAAAAGAATCGAGCGCAGCCATTTCTAAGCTCCTTTCGCAGGGGTCACCCTGCCGTATCCAGCGAACGGGCCACAATTTCGGTAATATCCAGCACCTTCATTTCAGGCCGGGCTTTTTTCATGCCTTCTTCCAGCACGCGCGTACACTGCGGGCAGGCAGTGGCCAAAAACGCCGCGCCGGGCCGGCTGAGCTTCTCGGCCGTAGCCAGGCCAACCTGCTTGACCCCCGCCGGGTTGACCATCTCCACATCTCCGCCGCCCCCGCAGCACAGCCCGCTCTGCCGCCGCTCGTCCACTTCGCGCAGCTCCACCCCCGGGATAGCGCCCAGCACGGCGCGCGGCGCATCAAAGACGCCGCCGGTGCGCGCCAGGTCGCACGGATCATGATAGGTGATGCTGGTGGGGAACTCCTTCAGCGCCAGCTGCCCCTGTTCGATCAGCTCGGCCATCAGCTCGCTGGAGTGCAGCAGGCGCACCCCGGGCAGGCGCGCCCGGTACTCTTCCAGCCACATCAACCGGCAGGCCGGGCAGGTGAAGACCACCGTCTTGGCTCCGCTGGCCCACACCGCGGCCACGTTCTTGCGGATCAGCGCTTCGGCGTCGTGCAGCATGCCGGCCGAACGCAGCGGGAAACCACAGCAGGCCTCGGCGCCGCCCAGGATGGTGAAGTTCACCCCGGCCGAGTCCAGGATATGCACAAAGGCCTCGGCGATGCGCTGGGCACGCGGCGCAAACGACGAAACGCAGCCCACGAAGTACACCACCTCGGCCTTGGGGCGCTGGTACAGGTCATCCGGCGGCTCATCCATGTAATCCACCCAGCCGGCGCGCTCGTCGGACGGGAAGCCGAAGACGTTGTCGTTCTTCAACAGCGTGGAGCGCATGCGCTTCAAGTTCTCCGGCACAGCCCCCGCATCAGCCAGCCGGTCGCGCAGTTCGTGCAGCAGCGGGCCGACGGCAATGCCCATCGGGCAGGTCACCGAGCAGCGGTTGCAGGTGGAGCAGGCGCTGAAGTTGAGGTCGCGCCAGTGCTCCAGGTCTTCCGCCTGGATTGGCTTCTCCAGCCCCAGGCGCAGCTTCAGTTTGCCCAGCAGCGTAGAGCGCTGCTCGTAGGCGCGCCGCAGCAGGTCCAGCTTCCAGATCGGGGTAGTTTGGGGATCTTTGGTGGCGGCGTAGAACGGGCAGGCCGCAGCGCAGATGCCGCAGCGCGTGCAGGCATCCAACTGCGCAGCCGCCCAGCCGCCGACTTCATTCAGGAATGCTTCCATACCTCACCTGCAAATCAAACACTTGGCAAAAATGGCGCACCAGCGCCGCCTTGACCGCCGCCATCGGCGGGGCCTGGCCCAGCCGGCGCTCCATCGAGGTGACCCCCCGGCCGCGGATGCCGCAGGGGGTGATCAGCTCAAAACTCGCCAGGTCAGTGGTCACGTTCAGCGCCAGGCCGTGCATGGTCACATCGCCCACCACCGCCACGCCAATGGCGGCGATCTTCTCCCGGTCAATCCACACGCCGGGGTAGCGTTCTTCGCGCCCGGCTGGGATGTTCCACTCGGCCAGCAGGCGCAGCAGCGCTTCCTCCAGCTTCCACAGGTAGGCGTGCAGGTCCAGCTCCGCCAGGCGCATGATCGGGTAGGCCACCAGCTGGCCCGGGCCGTGGAAGGTGGCCCGCCCGCCGCGGTTGGTCTCAAACAACTCGACCCCGCGGGCAGCCAGGTCGGCCTGGCTGACCCGCAGGTCTTCCGCGCCGCCGCTCTGCCCCAGCGTCACCACCGGGAGGTGCTCCAGCAGCAGCAGGTGGTCGTCGATGCGGTCCAGCCGGCGCTCGCGGCACAGGCGCTCTTGCAGCGCCAGCGCCGGGGCGTACCCCAGCCAGCCGGCATCGATGACCACCAGGCTGCTCTCACGCGCCGGCGCTACCATTTCGGGATGTACAGCGCCTGTCCGGCAAAGGCCCGCCCGGCCTCGACCATGCTCTCGCACAGGGTCGGGTGGCCGCGCAGCGCCCAGGCAAAGTCTTCCGCCAGGGCTTCCATCTGCAGCGCCAGGGCCGCCTCGCCGATCAGGTCGGTGGCCCGGTGCCCGACGATGTGCACGCCCAACAGCTTGCCATACTTCTTGTCAAACACCACCTTGACCCCGCCCACGGCTTCATCCATCGTCATTGCCCGCACGCTGGAGGCCAGCGAGATGTTGGCGATCTCGACTTCGTGGCCCTGGTCTTCGGCTTCGGTCTCCGAAAGCCCCACGCAGGCCGCTTCAGGGATAGTGTAGATGCAGCGCGGCATGCTGCGCAGATCCAGGCGGCGCGGCTTGCCCAGGGCATTCTCAGCTGCCAGCAGGCCCTGCTGGGTGGCTACGTACGAGTACATCGGCGGGCCGGCCAGGTCGCCAATGGCATAGATGGTCGGCACGTTGGTCTGGCAGCGCTCGTTGATCTGCACCGCGCCGTTGACCAACCGCACCCCGGCGGCTTCCAGCCCCAGGCCCTCGGTCAGCGGGGCCTGCCCGGCCCACAGCACGCGCTCCACCACCAGGGTGGTTTCGCCCTTGCGCTGGCCGATCACGGCGCAGGTTTTACCGCCGTCGGCGCTGAGCGAGCGCAGCGTGGCGTTGGTCATCACCGTCACACCCTGCTCGGCCAGCACGCTCTGCAGGCGCTGGCCCACTTCGTAGTCTTCATCCGGCAGCACAGTGGCGCCCTGCGCCAGCAGGGTGACCTTGCTGCCCTGCAGCGCAAAGTACTGGGCGAACTGCAGTTCCACCCCGCCGCTGCCCCATACCAGCAGGCTGTGCGGGGCCTGGTCCAACGCCAGCGCCTGGCGCGCATCCAGCAGGCCGGGGGTGGGCAGCGGCGGCTAGCTGGGGCGCGCCCCGGCAGCCAGGATGATCGCATCGCCGTCGATGCGCTGCTCGCCCACCTGCACGCTGCGCGGGCCAACCAGGCGCGCCTGGCCTGCCACCACCTGTACGCCAAAGCTGTCCATCAGCGCGCCAATGCCCATGCGCAGTTCTTCGACAATTCCATCCACATGGACGCGTGCCTGCGGCAGGTCCAGGACCGGCTCGCCCACCTGCACGCCCAGGTTCCCCGCCCGGCGGATGCGCTCCAGCAGCCCCACGCTGGCCAGCATACCGGTGAAGGGGATGCAGTTATAGTTTACGCAGCTTCCACCCAGGTGGCCCTTCTCGACCAGGGTCACCTGCGCTCCCAACTGGGCGGCGCGCGTGGCGGCTGCAGTGCCGCCTGGCCCACCGCCGATCACGATGATGTGTGTCATGGCCGATTCACTCCTTCAACAGGTAGGGGTGCGACAGGATATCGCCCAGGGTCTGCAGGAAGGCCGCCGCCGGGGCGCCGTCCACCAGGCGGTGGTCGAAGGTCAGGCTGAGCACCATCATCGAGCGCCGGGCGATGTCGCCGCGGTATACCACGACCTTCTCCAGGATGCGTCCGACCCCCAGGATAGCCATCTCGGGCGGGTTGATGATCGGGGTGAAGGCATCGATGCCATATGCGCCCAGGTTAGTAATCGTGAAGGTGCCGCCGGAGATCTCGTCGATCTCCAGGCTGTTGCTGCGCGCCTTGGCCGCCAGCCCACGCAGCGCCGCGCCGATCTGCTGCACGCTGAGCCGGTCGGCGTCGCGGATCACCGGCACGATCAACCCTTCCTCCAGCGCCACGCCCACACCAATGTGGATCTCTTTCAGCGGCTGGATCACTTCGCCGTCCAGCACCGCGTTCAGGCGCGGGTGTTTGTGCAGCGCCACGGTCACCGCCTTGACGATCAGGTCGGTGTAGGTCAGGTCAAAGTCTTTCTTCAGGCGCTCGCGCAGGTCCACCAGTTCGGTCACGTCGATCTCGCTGGTGACGGTCACCTGGGCCGTGCCGTGGATGCTGGCCATCATGTTCTCGGCGATCATCGCCCGCAGCCCGCTGAACGGCACGCCGCCGCCCAACGGCGCGGCGGGCGCAGCAGCCGGCTGCGGCGCAGGCGCCGGCTCGGGGGCCGGCGGGTTGATGATGCGCTGGATATCGTCTTCGACGATGCGCCCGCCGGGGCCGCTGCCCTGGATGCAGGTGATGTCCAGCTTATGCTCGACCGCCAGGGCGCGCGCCGCCGGGGTGATGCTGACTTTCTGCAGCGCGTCGATGTAGGCCTTGACGTCGTCTTCGCTCACCCGGTCGCCGGCGTTTTTGACCGGCACGCGCGCCAGTTCGATCCCGGCTTCACGCGCCAGCCGGCGCGCCGCCGGCGAGGCCACCACGAAGCCGTCCGCCTGCACGGCGGCGGTGGGCGCGGCGGCAGGCGCAGCCGGCGCAGCCGCCGGAGCCGGGGCTGCTTTGGCAGCCGGCTTGCCGCCCGTGGCAGCCGCCAGCGCCGCCGCAGCCGGCGAGATCGCCCCGGCATCCACATCCGGCATCGCTTCTCCCGGCGCCAGCACCCAGCCGATCAGCACCCCAATTGGCACCGTCTCCTGAGCGCGCACCACGTGGCGCAGAATGCCTTCCCCGGGCGCTTTGAGTTCGTATGTGATTTTCTTGGTAACAATGATCGCCACGGTGTCTTCAACCGTCACCTGGTCACCGTCGGCCCTGGCCCATTTACCGATCTGGCCTTCTTTCATCGCCATGCCCAGCTTGGGCATAATCACCTGTTTCGCCATGGTTCTGCTCCTGAACTAACGCGCCAGCTCCGCCTGCCATGTCTGCAGCATATGCTTCACGTCCACCCAGACGATGATCGCGGCGTTGGCAATAAACGCTTCATCGGTCGTGTCGCCCAACTCGGGTTGGAACAGCCCGTGGGCAATCATGCCGCCTTCTTCGACAAACAGCTCTTTGGTCCCGAAAGGCAGGGCCGCCAACACCTGCTCCCGGTCCAGAAGTTCGGGGTGCGGGCAGGCCACGTGCATCTCCACCCGCATGTCGTTGACATCGCCCAGGCGGGCGATATCGATCACCCCAGCCAGGCAGATGTTCGCCACGGCATCCTTGACGGCCTTGCAAGCCGCCTTGGTCGGGTTCTGCCCGTGCTGATCCAGGCCCATGCCAAACTCGACCACAAACCGGCGATAGATCTTCTGATCTTCCATCAGGCTAATCCTTCCTCGATCAGGCACTGCATCGGTGGGTCCTGGCACACCCCCAGCGAGCACATCAGGCACTTGGCTTGCGTGGCAGCAGCGGGGGCGTTCATCTTCGTCAACAAGCCGTGGCGGGCTGCCGCGTCCATCGTGCGGCGCATATCGATCAGCAGCGGGCCGCGCTCAGCCAGCGCCACCTGGATGTCGTCTTGCGCGCTCACCTTTACCTCACGCTCGCCGTCCAGCGCCAGGATTGACGGTTTGGTGTGCACCGGCACGCGCGCGCCGATCTCCAGCAGGCGGAAGGTGGTGACATGCATCGTCTCCACCAGGCCGGGGGCGATCGGGGCGGTCAATTCCACCAGGCTCTCGCCGCTGTCCGGGTCGTCGGCGATGCGAATGTATACGCCGTGCCGGCGGTCCAGGCGCGGGCAGAACAGGCTGCCGCCCACCGAAGACAGCCCGATCGTGCCGGGTGAGGCGCGCGTCAGCACCAGCTCACGCACCTTGCTCATGTCCCAGATGGCGCGCGAGCCGATGAAAACGTCGGTGCTGACCACCACGTCCACCAGGGCAAGGTCGATCATCTGCCCGTCACGCAGCACTTCCAGGCGCAGCTGGCGCTGGGTGGTCTCGTCCAGCGGCAGCCGGCCGGCGGCCACAATGCCCGCCGCCATGCCGGCCAGCGTGCCTTCCACCATCTGTGGAAAAACGTTGTTGGTGCCGGTCGAGATGGCCATGATCGGCACATCGCCAATAGCTTTTGCCACCGCCCGGTTCGTGCCGTCGCCGCCCAGCGTCACCACCGAGCCGACGCCCATCTCGCGCAGCAGGCCGGCCGCCCGCGTAGAATCATCCTGGTTGGCTTCGATGGTCATCTCCAGGATATCGACCGGAATTCTAAGCTGCATGCCCTCGGTGGCGCGCCGGCCAATGCCGAAATAGTCCGGCATCACCACCACCCGATCGACGCCGGCAGCCTGCAGTCCCAGGATCACCCGGCGCACAATATGGACCTTCTCCTGGTTGTCAAACACGGAGCCGTGGGCGATCAGACGGCGGATATCTTTTCCTGAAGCAGGGTTTGGGATGATACCAACGGTAACCACGAAGCCTCTTTCGTCCCTTACAGGAACAATTCGTCGCCGCTCTTGTTGTCGAGGCCGGGGTGACCGTCAAAGCGCACCACCCCCACCGCAGCCTTGCCACGCAGCGCTTCGGCGATCTTGCCGGCGCCGGTGTGGCCAAATCCTCCGCACAGCTCAAAGGCTGCAATCCCCTGTGCGGCCAACTCCTGGCAGACCTGCACCGCCTCAGCGACATCATTGACCGCTACGGCGGTTAGCTCGACCGCCGGCGTGACCACCGTCTGGCAGTGTACTTTCGGGTCAACCTGGGGAGCGAGAAAGATGAAAGCAGCTTTCAGCGCCATCATACCTCCACTCGAATGCGCGAACAAACATGGAGGGGGTGGGGTAGACCACCACCCCCTCCTGCTCAGATGCAGATGCTGTTTATGCCGGGACAGCCTTGCCAAGCACCTCGTGCACCGCGTCGATGATCTTGGCCTCGTTCGGGATGAAGTGCTGTTCCAGGACGGGGCTGAAGGGCACCGGGGTGAACGGCGCAGTGACGCGCTTGATGCCGGCATCCAGGTAGTCGAAGGCTTTGTCGGCCACGCGGGCGGCGATCTCGGCGCTGCTGCCGGCGTGCGAGACTTCCTCGGTCACCACCACCAGGCGGTGGGTCTTCTTGACCGATTCGATGATCGTCACGTCGTCGAAGGGGGTCAGCGTGCGCGGGTCGATCACTTCGATGCTGATGCCTTCCTTCTCCAGCTCGGCTGCCGCGGACAGCGCCTTGTGCACCATGTGCATGGTCGCCACCACGGTCACATCGCTGCCCTTGCGCTTAATGTCTGCCACCCCGAACGGGATAGCATACTGCTCTTCAGGCACTTCGCCTTCAATCGTGCCATAGAGGAACTTGTGCTCCAGGAACACCACCGGGTTGCCGTCGCGCAGCGCAGTGGTCATCAGGCCCTTGGCGTCATACGGCGTGCTGGGCACCACCACCTTCAGGCCGGGCACGTGCATGAACCAGGATTCCAGGCACTGCGAGTGCTGGGCCGCCGCGCCGTGACCGGCGCCCTGGGTGGTGCGCAGCACCATCGGCAGCTTGGCCTTGCCGCCAAACATGTACTTCATCTTGGCCGCCTGGTTCAGCAGCTGGTCCATGCAGACGCCGATGAAGTCGACGAACATGATCTCCACCACCGGCACCATGCCGACCGCCGCCGAGCCGACCGCGATGCCAATGATGGCGCTCTCGCTGATCGGGGTATCTTTGACGCGCTCTTCCCCAAACTCGCTGAACAACCCGCTGGTCACACCGTAGATACCGCCGTACAGGCCCACATCTTCGCCGGCAATGTAGACCTTCGGGTTGACTTTCATCTCCTGCCGCAGGGCTTCGTTAATTGCGTTCGCAAAAGTCAGGGTTCTCATGGCTGTCTCCTCTACACGGCCACCGGGTCGCCGGTATATACGTCGTCCAAGATCTCATCCAGAGCCGGCCAGGGGCTGTCTTCGGAGAACTTGATCGCAGCCTCGACCTTATCGGCGATCTCTTGCTTGGTAGCGGCGATGCCCGCGTCGGTGATGACGCCCATCTCTTTCAGGGCGGCTTCGAAGCGCGGGATGGGGTCTTTCTTCATCCAGGCTTCGACTTCAGACTTGGGCCGGTAGGGGGTGGGGTCGCCTTCAAAGTGACCGCGCCAGCGGTAGGTCTTGCACTCGATCAGGCTGGGGCCTTTGCCGGCCCGAGCGCGGGCGATCGCCTCGCCGGCTGCCTCGTAAACCGCCATCACGTCGTTGCCGTCGACCACCACGCCGGGGATGTCATAGGCGTTGGCGCGATCGGCCACATCCGAGATGTTCTGGTGGCGAGACTGGCTGACCGAGATGCCGTACAGGTTGTTCTCGCATACAAAAATCACTGGCAGCTTCCAGACCGAGGCCAGGTTCAGGCCCTCGTGGAAGGTGCCCTGGTTGGAGGCCGCGTCGCCAAAGAAGCAGGCCACCACGCCGTCACTGCCCTGCGCCTTGATGCCCAGCGCAGCGCCGGCGGCAATCGGGGGGCCGCCTCCGACGATGCCGTTGGCGCCCAGGATGCCCAGGTCGACATCGGCAATGTGCATCGAGCCGCCTTTGCCTTTGCAGTAGCCGGTGCGCTTGCCATACAGCTCAGCCATCATCTTGTCCACGTCGCCGCCCTTGGCAATCAGGTGCCCGTGGCCGCGGTGAGTGCTGGTGATGTAGTCCTGGGGCTTCAGGTGGGCGCAGACGCCGGTGGCAACCGCTTCCTCACCCACATACAGGTGGATGAAGCCGGGGAGCTTCCCGGCCGCGAACAGATCGCTGACCCGCGATTCGAAGATGCGGATCGTCACCATGTTCTTATACATGGCAAGCAGTTTTTCATTGTCAATATTTACAGTCATCAGACAGTTCTCCTTAATATTTTAGGACCCAATGACTTGCAGCTGCAATATACAGTATCCCCCGTTCGCCTCCTTTCCATACCCAAACAACTCCGGCCCCCCTGGCTCCGGTGGTTTTTCCCAGGATCGGCAGCGAGCGCAGCCCGCGCACCTGGGCAGTCATGTGTATTCAGGCTGATATCCGCGCTGGAATATCAAGTGAATATTTTCACAATCTACGGCTAAAAAAATTTACGTTCCTACCGCTAAGATCCGCCCTGTAAATCCGCAGTACTCTGGAACCAATGTTTTTGAAATTGGTAAAAAACCAATCGACAATTCATAGCATAGCGCCAAGTATGCCATTTGTCAATACTCACTGCACCCTATTTCAGCTACGAATAGGCAGACCAGGCTAAATTAATACAACTATATATTACAGATTCGGGGACACCCGGCCCGGCTACATGCCGCGGTTTACATTGCCCAGCATCAGGATCACAAAGGCGAACACCAACAGCCAGAAGGCATATGGCGCCAGCGTTGGAATATTCCCCAGGCGGGCGATGACCGCCAGCACAGCCGTCAGAACAGCCAGGATAAAAGTTACCTGCTTGGGTTTGCTCAGTCGCATAGCTGCCTCCCTATCGCCATTTTACCTTATCCGAACGGCGTGCGGGTGATTTCAGTATATTTCTGACATAACCACCCCGACCGGCCCGGGACGAATGTCACAAGCGCCGTATGACATTTCTCCATTGAACCGGCCCGGCTTTTCTGCTATGATTTGTACAACGTTGTATACAGCGTTGTATTCAGCGCTGCAAGACTTCTCCACGGAGTACTACGTATGGCCCATCGCAAACCCGCCACCTTGAAGGAGGTCGCCGCTTACGCCGGCGTTTCAATCAAGACCGTTTCAAACGTTGTCAACGATTGGCCTTATGTTAGCGAGGAGACGCGCCAGAAAGTGCTCGAGGCCATCCAGGCGGTCGGCTATCGCCCCAACCAGGCTGCCCGCAGCCTGGTCACCGGCAAGACCCGCACCGTGGGTGTGCTGATCCCGGATATCGCCAACCCATTCTTCGGCGCCGCCATTCGCGGCTGCGAAGACGTGCTCTTCGAAGGCGGGTACAGCCTGCTGCTCAGCAACACCAACGAAGACCTGTCGCGCGAGCGTGATAATATCGACCTGCTGCTCAGCCGCGGCGTCGACAGTCTGCTGCTGTGGGGCACGCATATCTGCTGTGATGAACTCGAGCAGATCATTGGTCCCAACCTGCCGCTGGTGACGATCGAGCTGGGCGAAGCCCCCAACCGGCCCACTCACGCCAACATTAACGTCGATAACCAGTATGGCGCCGGCCTGGCTACCCGCCACCTGATCGAACAGGGCTACACAACGATTGCCCACCTGCAAGGCCCGGAAGAGCGCGTTACAGCCCGGCTGCGCCTGGCCGGCTACCGCCAGTCGCTGGAGCAAGCCGGCCTGCCGTTCGACGAGCAGCTGGTCCGAAGCGCCAGCCCCACCATCCCCGGCGGTTACCAGGCGGCGCTTGATCTGCTGCAGCGCAGCCGCCCGCCGGCCCTGTTTTGCTACAACGACCTGATGGCCTTCGGCGCGCTAATCGCCGCCCGCGAGCTAGGGCTGGATGTTCCCGGCGACCTGGCCATCGTCGGGTTCGACGATATACCGATGGCCGCTTTTATCGAACCCGCCTTCAGCACAGTGCGCATCGCCCAGTACGACCTGGGCCACCTGGCGGGTGAAACCATCCTGAAACTGCTGAACCAGCCGCCGGCCCAACCGCTGTGCCATACCTTTCCGGTCGAGCTGGTAGTGCGCAGTTCAAGCCGCAGCCAACCGTTCAGCGCCGAAGAGCGCCAGGTCGCCCTGCGCAGCCTGTTGTCATCCTACACCCCCGGGCAGCCCAATGGTGAGCCCGGGTACACTCCCCGCCCATAGGAGCCTGGCATGTTATATAAACCGGATTGGGAAGACGCAAAACAACGCTTACTGGCCTTCTGGGAGCACGCCGTGATCGATCGGGCCTGCATCGCCGTGCATGCCCCGCGCGACGGCTGCCGGTTGACCGCTCCCGACCTGCAGAATGGGCCCTGGATGCTGGGCATGGAGCAGATCGCTGATGACGACCAGGCCGGTCTGCAACGCTGGTGGACCGACCCCGAGATGAACTTGCAGCGAGCGCTGGCCTGGTTCGAGAACAGCTACTTTGCCGGCGAGGCGCTGCCGGTCACCTATGTCAATTGGGGTGCAATGTCCATGGCGGCTATGTTCGGCAGCCCACCCCACTTTAACAAGACCAGCGTGTGGTACCCGAGCATTATCGATGATTGG
>JBJSYW010000613.1:0-7981 GCA_046089985.1 Chloroflexota bacterium | reverse complement strand
CAAGGCGCTGGCCTACCTGGGCCAGGCGCTCAGCCTGCAGCCGCAGCTGGTCGAGTGGTCAAAGCAGGATGCTGACCTGGCGCCGCTGCGGGATGATCTGGATTTCCAGGCGCTGCTGGATTCGTAGCTGGGCTGGGGCGGCGCGCCGCCGCCCGGCGGATGATTAATCCAGGCTGTGAATCGGCGAGGCATATTGGAGGATCGTGGTATGATTATCCTCGCTGCTCACGCTGCCCAGGCCGGCGATGCACTGCCGGTCGACCTGGTACAGCCGATTTGGTCGCTGACCAGGCAGCGCCCGGAGAGATCGACGATTAACAGGAGTCAAGGGGTTCGATGCGCGCATGGTTGATCTGGCGGTTTTTTATCCCATAGGACACACCGCGCATGTCGAGCGTGGACACCCCGAACGGCCCGAGCGCGTGGAAACGGCGCGCGCCGCGCTGCAGGCGTTGGGCGCCTGGGATCCCGCCTGGAAGTTGGACCCACTGCCGCTGGCTGCGGACTGGATCGGCAGGCTGCACGACCCGCTGTACCTGGAAACGCTGCAGGAGTTCAGCCAGGCCGGGCGCTGGCTGGACGGAGACACCTATACCACCCCGGCCTCGTGGGGGCTGGCGCTGAACGCAGCCGGCGGGGCGGCGGCGGTGGCGCAGGCCGTCTGGCAGGGGCAGGCCCGGCGCGGTTTTGCCCTATGCCGCCCGCCGGGTCATCACGCTACCCGCCGGCGCGGGATGGGCTTCTGCCTGTTGAACAACGTGGCCCTGGCAGCCGAATACCTGCTGTGCGGCGATCCCGCCGCCCGATCTGTGGAGCAGGGTGCTCCACCGGCGCAGCGCCTGGCAGTGGTCGACCTGGACTTGCACCACGGGAACGGCACGCAGGGCATCTTCTGGGAGCGCCCGGAGGTAGCCTTTCTCTCGCTGCACCAATCGCCGCTCTACCCGGGCAGCGGCGCGCTGGATGAACGCGGCGCGGGGCCGGGGCTGGGTTATACCGCCAACCTGCCGCTGCCGCCCGGCTCGGGCGACCAGGCCTACCGCGCCGGCCTGGATGGATGGGTGCTGCCGCTGCTGGAGCGCTTCGACCCACAGATGCTGCTGGTCAGCTTCGGTTTTGACCCGCACTGGCGCGACCCGCTGGGCAGCTTGCAGCTTTCGGCGGCGGTCTACGGCGAGCTGATCGCCGGGCTGGCTGCCTGGGCCGACGCCCACTGCGGTGGGCGCATGGCCCTGTTTCTCGAAGGTGGATATGATCTGCAGGCCGGGTGGGCCTGCACCCAGTCGGCCGCTGCAGCCCTGCTCGGGCAGCCCTGGCAAGACGCGCTCGGCCCGTCACCGGTGGGCGAGACAGATGCCTGGCAGCCGATCTTGCGGTCCGCACAGCGCATCTGGGATGTATAATTGGCGTCTGGCGAAACAATGGCAATTTCGATTGGCCGTGTTTTCCCAGGCAAGAAACCTAAAGACCCTGGAGGTACAAAAAGGAAATGAGCGAACAGCTGGCGATTTTCATTGACTTTGAAAATATCGCTCTCTGGGCCGAGCGAGAGTTCTTTGATTTCGAGATCACTTCGCTGATCAGCGCGCTGCAGACGCGCGGACCGGCGGTGGTCAAGCGCGCATACGCCGACTGGTCGCGTTTCTCGCGCTACCGCGATGACATGATGAACAACTCGATCGATCTGATCCAGATCTACAGCGTGCGCGCCGGCAAGAACCGGGCCGACATCCGCATGGCGATCGATGCTTTCGAGACCTCACTGACGCGGCCGCAGATCCATACGTACGTAATTGTCTCCGGCGACAGCGATTTCAGCCCGCTGGTGGCCAAGCTGCGCGAGTATGGGCGCTACACGATCGGCGTGGGACCGCGCAGCGTGACCCACGACCTGTTGGTGCGCTCGTGCGACGAGTTCATCTACCTTGAAACCGCCCTGGGCGAGCCGCCCGACCTGGACGACCAGTCGTGCGTCGAGATCGAGCAGGCCCGCAGCCTGCTGACCAAGGCCCTGGCGGCCCACGGTCAGCGCGGCGACCTGCCGCTGCTGGCTACCCGGCTGAAGCAGACCATGCTGCTGATGGACCCGGCTTTCAACGAAGCCAACTTCGGTTATTCGCAGTTCAAGACCTGGCTGGAAGACAACAGCGACCTGCTCAAGCTGTACCTGAAAGACCTGCAGCTGTACGTGGCCCCCAGTGATTACAACGCCCCGGGGTACGAGGAAGTCGAGCCGGGTCAGATCGATCACCATCTGCCGGCGTCCACCGTCAGCGGCAACGGGCAGCCGAAGCTCCAGAAGGTGGACAAGCCGGCTCCGACCCCGCGCCAGACCCTGGACGCGCAGTATAAGCAGGTCTTCCAGCGCCTGAAGATGACCTCGGTGGACCTGAACACCCGCCGGGATGTGCTGCGCGATATCTATCGCGAGCTGATCGATCACCCCGGTGAGCGCACCACCGACGAACTGCTCGACCTGCTGGAAGAGCGCTACGAGGCCCAGGGGCTGCTGCGCAACAAGACCACCCTGCGTGAGATCCTGCAGCTGGCCTTCCGCCAGGGCGCCTTCGATTACCTGGGACAGGCGGTTTCGCCGTATACCCAGGTCAGCCTGGCGTCCGGTCTGGAGAGCGAGGCCGATTTCGTCGGGCGGGCCGAGGCCGATTTCCTGTACGCGGTGATCCGCTCGGGGGTCGATATCGACGCCGGCGAGCTGGCTTACCTGCTGCTGAACGACCGCAACCAGACCGAGTACATCCACGACCTGCTGGAAGACCTGAAGGGCCGTGGCATGATCACCAACCGCAACGGGCGCTATGCTTTGCCCGGGCGGGGCAACATCCCCTTCGCCGACGAGCCGGCGCTGCGCATCCTGTGCCGCGATATCGAGCAGGCGGCCCTGCCCGAGAACCTTTCTCCGGGCGTGGAGAGCGCTCGCTCGCTTTCGAAGAAAGCGATGGTGCAGCGCTCGCAGGACTTTGCTGCATCCAGCAGCACCTACCTGTATGCCTGCCGGCTGCAGTGGGACGCCGTCGAGCGCAGCGAAGCGGGCGCTACGCTGGAAGACCTGCGTTGGTACATGGCCTCGTACGCCTCCGCCATTGCCGGCAAGCTGTCGCAGGTCAACCGCGATTACGCCGGGGCGCGGCCGTACTACCTGGCCTTCTTCTCGCTGGTGCAGGAGGACGATCCGTTGTGGGGGCGGATGCGCGGCCTGATCAACCCGATGCTGGCCTATTTCTGGTCGAACACCGGGCGCGAGCTGGATATCAACGTCAGTTCGTGGAACCTGAGCATGTCGTCGCCGGCGCAGATCGCCGTGCACGCTGCCACGCACCACAACCCCGACCTGCGCAAGCTGTGGTACAAGGTCACGGTGGACCTGGCGGAGGTCAACCCAGGCGTGCTGCGCCGCATCGCCAGCCAGCTGATGCTGAACCGCACCGATCACCCGGAGAACCCGCGCGTGGCCGAGCAAATCGAAACCATCCTGGCCGAAAAGGGCCAGGCTTGACCTCGCCCGGCGGCGCCATGCCCCTCAGCCCGCGCTTCGACGAAGCCCTGCTGTACGCCAGCCGGCTGCACCGCGACCAACTGCGGAAAGGCTCACAGGTGCCCTACCTGGCGCACCTGATGGGCGTTTCGGCGCTGGTGATCGAAGACGGCGGCGACGAGGACCAGGCGATCGCCGGGCTGCTGCACGACGCGGTCGAAGACCAGGGCGGACAGCCCACGCTGGACGAGATCCGCCGCCGCTTTGGCGAGCGGGTGGCGTTCATCGTAGCCGGCTGCACCGACAGCTTCGAGAGCCCCAAGCCGCCCTGGCGCGAGCGCAAAGAGCGCTACCTGGCGCACCTGCGCCAGGCCCCGCCCGATGTGCGGCGGGTATCATTGGCCGATAAGCTCTACAACGCCCGCGCCATCCTGGATGACCTGCTGCGCAGCGGCGAGCAGGTATGGGAGCGTTTCAGGGGTGGCAAAGACGGCTCCCTGTGGTATTATCGGACGTTAGCAGAGGAATTCCGCAGCGATCAAACCCCGATGGCGGCGCAGTTGATCTGGGTAGTGGAGAAAATCGACCAGATCGCTCGATCTTCGGGCGGGTGATGCGGAGTATAATCAGGGGTACGATGATGGACAGCGATTACAATTCCACGACCACCCAGCCGGCTGCGCCGGCCCACCAGCTTCCTCCGCCGCGGATGAGCGAGTACGCGCCGGAAGACCCCGAGCAGGGATCCAAGAAGGGCATGATCATTGCCGGGATTGTGGCGGTGGTCTTCCTGGCCCTGATCGCCGGCAGCGTATATTTCCTGACCCGGGACGCCGCCCGCACGGCCAATATCCGGGATGTATTCATCATCTTCCTGGCGGCCTTCTCGGTTTTCCTGGGGTTGGCGTTGGTGGTGCTGATCGTGCAGCTGGCGCGCCTGATAAACCTGCTGCAGAACGAGATCAAGCCGATCCTGGATTCGACCAACGAGACCGTCAGCCACCTGCGCGGCACCACCGTCTTCCTGAGCGATAACCTGGTCGAGCCGGTGATCAAGCTAAACGAGTATATGGCCGGTATGAGCCAGTTCATCCAGGTCATTGGGCTGATGCGCAAACCCAGACGCTAGTGACCCTCAAAGGAGTGTGAAATATGTCTGATAATAATGATTTTGGCACTTTCTTCGCCGGCCTGATCGTCGGCGGCCTGGTGGGGGCGGCGGTGGCGCTGCTGATGGCGCCGCAGTCCGGGGAAGAGACCCGCACTGTGATCCGCGATAAGAGCATTGAACTGAAAGACCGGGCCGGCGAGTATGGCGCCGATGCCCGCACGCGCGCCGAGCAGGCCTATGAGGATGCCCGGGTGCGCGCCGATACGGCGATGGAAGACCTGCGCCTGCGCGCCGACGACTTGGCACGCAGCGCGCGTGAAAAGGCTTCTCAGCTGCAGGAAAAACTGCCGCTCAATAAGCCTGGCGCTGCCCCGGCCGCCGAGGCGGAAATCGGCGAGTAGTCGCCGCTCGCTCCATATGTGAAAACGGGGTCATGCGCCGCCGCGACGGCGCATGACCCCGTTTAATTTCTCTGCCGGGCGCCTACAGCCCGCCCAGCACCTCGATCGCCGCGTTCAGCACGTCGCCGGCCAGCACGGGAGCGCTGCTGCCGTACTGCTCGGCGGCCAGCAAACCGGCGGCAGCGTGCACCCAGGCCGCCGCCACGGCGGCTTCGAAGGGCGCGGTCCCCTGGGCCAGCAGCCCGCCGATTAGCCCGGCCAGCACGTCGCCGGTGCCGGCGCGCGCCAACGCCGCGCTGGCCACCGGCAGCACCGCCGCGCGCCCGTCTGGGGCAGCGATAACGGTGAAAGCCCCCTTCAGCACCACGATGTGACCCCACTCCTGGCTGCAGCGGCGCGCCAGCTCCAGGCGCTGGGCCTGGATATCGTCTTTGCCCAGCCCGGTCAGCACGCCCATCTCACCCGGGTGGGGCGTCAGCACGCTGTGGGCGGGCAGGCGGCTGGGCCAATCCGGCAGCTGCGCCACCAGCTTCAGCCCGTCGGCGTCCAGCACCAGCGGCTGCTGCGGCGGGTGCTCGCCGGAGGCGTGCAGTTCATCGCGTGGGAACAGCCGGTCCAGGAAATCCAGGCTGGTGGGCAGCATGCCAAACCCCGGCCCGACCAGCAGGGCGCTGGCGTGCGGCAGAGCCTGGCGCACCTTGTCGATGGCGCGCCAGGCGATGAAGCCGTCCTCGTGCGGCAGCAGCACCCAGGTGGCCTCGGGGAAGGCGCCGGCCAGGGCGGCGTGCAGCGGGGCCGGAACGGCCAGCGTCACCAGCCCGGCCCCGGCCCGGTAAGCGGCCTGCCCGGCCAGCCAGGCCGCGCCGGTGTAGCTGGCTGAGCCGGCTACCGCCAGCAGCGTGCCGAAGGTGCCCTTGTGGGCATCCGGCGGGCGCGCCGGCAGCACCCCGCTCACCCAGTCTTCATCCGGGATGAAGGTTTGCACCGCCCGCCAGGCCGCCAACTGCTCGCCGCCGTCCGGCAGGCCGATTCCCACCAGCTGCAGCTCGCCCAGCAGCGAGTAGGCCGGGAACTTGAGCAGCCCGTGCTTGACCGCTGCCATCGTCACTGTCAGGTCGGCCGGCAGGCACTCGGGCGCAGCCGCGCCGCTGTCGCAATCGATCCCGGACGGGCAGTCCACTGCCACGACCACCGGCGGCACGGCTGCCTGGGCCAGGGCGCGGCGGGCGGCCGCCAGCGTCTCGGCCAGCTCGGGTTTGAGCGGCAGGCGCGCTCCGGTGCCCAGCACCCCATCCAGCAGCAGGCCGTGCCCGGCGATCAGGTCTGGCAGATCATCCAGGCCGGCCGTCTCGCCCAGGCGCAGCACCTGCCCGCCAGCCTGCTGCAAGCGCTCGATCAGCGGGTCGCTGGCCGGGCGCGGCCGCACTACCAGCGCGCTGATCCGCCAGCCCTCGCCCGCCAGGCGCGCCAGCGCCACCAGCGCATCGCCGCCGTTGTTGCCCGAGCCGACTAAGCCCAGCGCGCCGTCCTCGCTCAGAAAGCCGTAGGTCTCCTGGATCGCGCCGGCTAGCCCGTTCCCGGCGGCCTCCATCATCTCGGCGTAGCTCCAGCCGCCGGCGTCGGCCTGGCGTTCGATGGCCTGCATTTCCTGCACAGATACATACTTGGTCATGGCGGTCCTCCGCGTTGGTTGTCTTCCTGAGCCGGGCAGTCCGGGCTAGGGGTAGGCAATGAACCCCAGCAGGGTGGTGGGGTATTTATCGGTGGCGAGGAAAAAGCCCCAGCCGGGCGCCCAGGCCAGCCCTTCCCAGTTGCGCGCTTCGCCGCCTGCGGCCAGCTCAAGCTGCAGCGGGGCGGTTGAGGTGCGCTGGATGCCCTGCGGCGTGAGCTGGAACTCCACCAACCGTTCGACCACGTCATAACGGGCATGGGTTGGCCCCTGCCCGTACTGCTCGGCCAGCGGATCGCGCTGCGGGCGGATGTCGTCGTCGCCGGAGAAGAAATAGTTGATCACCCAGAAGCGCCCCTGCGCGTCCGGGCCGGCGGCGTCGGTCAGGCGGTACTCCAGGTTGGGGAAGGGCAGCGGGTCGAGCAGCCGCAGGGCCAGGTCGAACTGCGCCGCCTGCGGGGCCGGGTTGTACTGCGCTCCGTTGACCTCGTAGAAGGTCAGCAGTCGCTCACCGCTCAGCAGCAGGGCTTCGTCGCTCTTATTGCTGTACTTGCCCTGCAGCGGGTGCTCGACCAGTCCAGCCGGGTCCAGGCGCACTTCGCTCAGGTCAGCGGCGATCTCACCGGAGACCACGTAGCCGTGCATGCGGCCCAGCCCGTGCGCTTCGATGGTCAGGAAGACGCGCCGGCCGCTGAAGCCCAGCGCTTCGAAGCCCTCGAACCCGCTGGCCTGGTCTTCCACGCCGCCGGTCAGCAGCGGGATGGGCTGCGGCTCGAGCGGGCCGGTGGATGGGTCTTGCAGGTAATCCTGCAGCTGGCGGCGCGACAGGCGGAACAGCGCCCCGCCGGGTGAGGCAGCCATGCGCTGCGGGTACTGCGGCAGCAGCACCAGGTTGTCCTCGTACCAGGCCAGCCCGGACAGTTCGGCGTTGGGGTGGTTCAGCGCCCCCTTCAGCTCGATCATCTGCACCCGGACCTCGACCGGGGCCGCCGGGGAACCGGTCGCCGCGCCGTTTGCACCGGCGGTTGCGCCGGCGGTTGCGCCGGCTGCCGCCGCGGTGGACTGCTGCGGCGCGGCGCTCAACGCGGTGGGTGCGGCCGGGGCCGCCTGGCAGCCGGCCAGAGACAGCAGCCAGGCGGCAGCGCCCAGCGCATAGGCCGCCAGGATGAGGGGTGATTTTCTGAGTTTCACAAGCGCATACCTCCAGGCCGCCTCCTGGCGGGGGGGTGGGGTCGTTGGGGCGGCGGCCGGTAAACCGGGGCAGGGGGCCGGGGGCCGGGGGATTAACCGGCCGCGGCCGGGGCTGC
>JBJSYW010000612.1:0-3300 GCA_046089985.1 Chloroflexota bacterium | reverse complement strand
GTACAGCCAGGGGCTGGCGCTGGCGCTGGTGGTGATGGCGATCACGCTGCTGTCGCTGGTGATCGGCGAGCTGGCCCCCAAGCGGCTGGCGTTGAACAACCCGGAGCGCTCGGCGCTGCTGCTGGCCCGCCCGATGCAGCGCCTGAGCCGCATCGCCGCCCCGCTGGTGCGGCTGCTGGAAGCGCTGACCGACCTGGTGCTGCGCGTGCTGGGGGTTGAGCAGGCCGAAGAAACGCCGGTATCCGAAGAAGAGATCAAGGTCATCATCGCCGAGGCGACCGCCTCGGGTGTGTTTTTCCCGGCTGAACAGGAGATGCTGTCTGGGGTGATCCGCCTGGGCGACCGGCGGGTAGGCAGCCTGATCACCCCCCGCACCGAGATTGAGTGGCTGGATCTGGATGACCCGTACGATGCGCAGCTGCGCACGGTACTGGAGAGCAGCCACAGCCGCTTCCCGGTCGGGCGCGGCAGCCTGGATGAGATCCAGGGGGTGGTGCTGGCGAAGAGCGTGCTAGCGGCGGGGCTGCTGCCCGACCGGGAGCGCGACCTGAGCAAGCTGGTGCTGGAGCCGCTGTTTGTGCCCGAGAACACCTCTGCCCTGCAGGTGCTGGAGGCGCTGCGTAAGTCGCCGGCCCCGCTGGTGCTGGTGATCGACGAGTATGGCGGCGTGCAGGGCCTGGTGACGCTCAGCGACCTGCTGGCCTCGATCATCAATGACCTGCCGCTGCTCGAACAATCCGGCGAGCGCGAGATCGTGGTGCGTGAGGACGGCTCGCTGCTGGTGGACGGGATGCTGCCGGTGGATGAACTGGTGGAGCAGGCCGATGTGCCGCTGCCCGTCGAGGGTGAAGGTGAGTACCAGACAGTTGGCGGGCTGGTGATGTACTGCCTGGGGCGCGTGCCGGCGGCAGGAGACCGGTTTGAACTGGGCGGGTACCGGTTTGAAGTGATGGATATGGATGGGCTGCGGGTGGATAAAGTGCTGATCCGGCGCAGTCCAGAACAAGCCACGTGAATTAAGGAGAAGAAGTCATGCACGGTCACTTTGGAAAGATCCTGGTAATGCTGGCCCTGGCGGCGCTGCTGGCGCTGTCGGGCTGCCAGGTGTTCAACCGGCCCACCGCGGCCCCGGCGGTTTCGCAGGAAGCGGCTGCCGCAACCGAAGCGCCGGTGCTGGATGCCGAGGCTGCCTATACCCAGGCGGCGGCGACGATCATCGCTGAGCTGACCAAGAACGCCCCAACCCCTGAGGCGGTCCAGGCTGCCGCTCGCCCCACCGAGACGCCCACGCAGGAGCCGCTCCCGCCGACCAGCACCCCGCAGCCCACCAACACCCCGCTGCCATCGGACACCCCGATGCCCAGCGAGACCCCGCTGCCCAGCGAGACGCCCACGCCTGAGGCCTCGCCCACGGCTACCCTGCCGCCCGAGCCGGCCTGGAAGCTCTCGTTCACCGACGAGTTCCGCTCCGGTTTCTGGCCCAAGGAAGGCAACGACTCGGTCAGCTTTAGCTACACCCGGGGTGGCTACGTGATCAAGAATAAGATCACCGGCGACGTGGTCTGGTCCACCCGCAGCGACCAGTTTGCCGGGGTGCGGTTGGACGTCACCGCCAGCAAGATCTCCGGCCCGTTGGATGGCTACTATGGGGTGGTGTGCAACTTCGCCAACGGCACGAACTACTACTTCCTGGGCGTTGGCTCGGATGGTTGGTACGGCATCGGTCTGCGCCGCCCGACCGGGTGGACCTGGCTGTTCGAAGGCAAGGACACCTCTGGGATTGTGCGCACCGGCTCGGCCGCCAACCTGGTGCGCGGCGACTGCGCCAACGGCTCGCTGAGCCTGTACGTCAACGGCCAGTTCATGGCATCGATCATGGACAGCACCTTCTCGGCTGGAGCGATCGGCATGGGTGTGGGCACCCGCAACGTTGCGGGAACGGAAGTGCTGTTTTACGACCTGATGGTGTACGAGTTGGAGACGGCAACCCCGTAAGCCCGGCCCGGGCTTTCCAAAGTGGCCCATGATCGACCCCTTCCCCACCGTCCTGTCACAGCCTGGCAGGACGGTGGGGGCGTTCGATTTCCCCTGCGTGGCAACCTGAGACTGGAATCAATCCCCAGCGCCGGACGGCGATCCGCCGTCCCCGGCCCTGGATGGTTTGGCTAAAGGAGGATCCATGAAGTACAACATTCATAAGGCTGTCGTCATCGGCGCTGGAACGATGGGCGGCGGCATCGCGGCGCTGTTGGCCAACGCCGGCATCCCGGTGACGCTGCTGGATATCGTGCCCAACAAGCTGACCCCGCAGGAGGAGGCCGCGGGGCTGACCCTGGACCGTCCTGAGGTGCGCTACCGCATCGTGAAAGATCTGCTGGACCGGGCGGTCAAGGCCCGTCCGGCCAACTTCCTGTCGAGCGAGCACGCCAACCTGGTCAAGGCCGGCAACCTGGAGGATGACTTCAACGTCGTAGCCGAGGCCGATTGGGTGATCGAGGTGATCGTCGAGAACCTGGCGGTGAAGCGCCAGCTGATGGAGCGCATCGACGCGGTGCGCAAGCCCAGCTCAATCATCAGCACCAACACCTCCGGCATCCCGGTGGGGCAGATCGCCGAAGGGCGCTCCGACAGCTTTCGCCGCCACTTCCTGGGCACGCATTTCTTCAACCCGCCGCGCTACCTGAAGCTGTTGGAGATCATCCCCACCCCCGAGACGCTGCCGGAGGTGGTGGAGGCGGTCAGCCGCTTTGGCGAGCTGCGCCTGGGCAAGGGCATCGTGCCGTGCAAAGACACCCCGAACTTCATCGCCAACCGGCTGGCATTTGGCAGCGCCGCCTACGCGCTGGATTTCATCCTGGAGAACGGTTACACGGTCGACGAGGTGGACGCCATCACCGGCCCGGCCATCGGCAACCCGAAGACCGCCACCTTCCGCCTGATCGACCTGGTAGGCATCGACGTGTGGGACCACGTGGGCAAGAACCTGGCTCCGGCGATCCCGCACGACGCACACGCGCTGAAGTATCTGCAAAGCCAGAAGGTCAACACGCTGATCGGCGGGCTGGTTAGCCGTGGCGCGCTGGGCAACAAGACCAAGCAGGGGTTTTACAAGGAAGTCCGCACCGACAGCGGCAAGGAGTTCTGGTCGCTGAACCTGAAGACGCTGGAGTATGAAGCGCCGCAGAAGGTGCGCTTTGACTCGGTGGGCAAGACCCGCGATAAGGAAAAACTGGCCGACCGGTTGAAGATCCTGCTGACGGCCGAGGACCGCGCCGGCGAACTGGTGCGGGCCATCACCTA
>JBJSYW010000611.1:0-4302 GCA_046089985.1 Chloroflexota bacterium | reverse complement strand
TGGAGCATCGCGTGCTCAACGCCGAACTGGTGGTGCGCCGTTCAACCGCAGAATTTGGAGGAGGTGACTGATCTCAAAGCGTGTGATAACCTGCAGCGCATGCTGCCATCTCGTAAACTACCCGTCCTTTCTGAAGCGTTCTAATAGGAGAAGAGACCCGTGTTACACAAGAAAATCTGGTCCCTGGTTAGCGTGATGTTGATCGCTCTGTTCCTGTTCACCGCCTGCGCCCCGCAGACCGTAGTGCAGACCGTGGAAGTTGAGAAGAAAGTCGTTGAGACCCAGGTTGTCACTGTTGAGAAGACCGTCGAAGTTGAGAAGCAGGTTGAAGTCACCAAGGAAGTCTTGGTGAACGTGGCCCCGGTCACCTACAACTCGTACAACGGCGACCCGAAGCCGCGCGAGTTCGATGAGAAGATCGTCAAGGCCTGGAACGAGGCTCACCCGGATATGCCGGTTGAGCAGTCGATCATTGCCCACGAGGATTTCAAGCAGGCCATCCGCGCCTACCTGACCGCCCAGCCCGCTCCAGACGTGTTGACCTGGTTCGCCGGCAACCGCTCGCGCTTCTTCATCGACAAAGGCCTGATTATGGATATCAGCGATGCCTGGGACGCCAACAACCTGAATGACACCTACGCCCCCGGCTTCCAGGCCCTGGCAACCATCAATGACAAGAAGTACTTCCTGCCCACCTCCTACTACTGGTGGGCGGTCTACTATCGCCCGTCGCTGTTCCAGCAGGCCGGGGTTGAGAAAGCCCCCGAGACCTGGGAAGACTTCATCGGCGCCTGCGACAAGCTGAACGCGGCCGGCATCACCCCGATCACGATCGGGGCGCGCTTCAAATGGCCTGCGGCGGCCTGGTTCGATTACCTGAACATGCGCATCAACGGCCCGCAGTTCCACATCGACCTGATGGACCTGAAGGTCTCCTGGACCGACGAGCGCGTGGTCAAGGTGTTCGATGCCTGGAAGGAACTGCTGGATCACAAGTGCTTCATCGAAGACCCGGCTGCATACGACTGGCAGGAAGCCATCGACCCGATGGTGCAGGGCAAGGCCGCCATGTACCTGATGGGCGGTTTCATCGTCGACTCGTACCCCGACGAAGCCGAAGCGGACCTGGACTTCTTCCGCTTCCCGATCATCGACCCGGCCCAGCCGGTGGGCGAGGACGCCCCGACCGACGGCTTCTTCATGTCGGCCAACGCGGCCAATGCCGAGGGCGGCAAGGCCTTCCTGATGTACCTGGCCTCCAAGGAAGTCCAGCAGCAGTCGCTGGACGAACTGGGCCGCCTGCCGGTGCGCACCGATGTCGACCTGAGCAAGATCCGCCCGGAGACCCAGAAGGGCATCAAGCTGATCCAATCGGCGGACTACATCGCCCAGTTCTTCGATCGCGACACCACCCCGCCGATGGCTGAGGCGGGCATGGAAGCCATCATGCGTTTCTTTGACGACCCGACGCAGATCATGCAGCTGCTGCAGGGCCTGGAAGAAGAGCGCCTGCGCCTGCTTGAAGAAGCCGGCGGGTAAGACCGGTTTGCGCTGCTCCGGGGGCATGGGTGAGCGCCCGTGCCCCCGGAGTATGCTGCCGGTGGAGGAGCCGATCCGATGAATGCGACCTGGAACGAGAAATGGGACTTTGGCGGCGCAATGATCGTGGCGCTGCTGGCCTGCACTGTAGTGATGATCGCATTCCTGTTCATGCACTGGGTGGGGTCATCGCTGACCGAGAACGGCGCACGCCTGTTTTCGGATTTCCTGTACGGCGCAGTTGGCGCCATCCCAGTACCGTACATCTCGATCATCCCCTTCGTGCTGGTGGCGGCTACCTTCCTGGCTCTGTGGGGGTTCATGAACCCCGACCAGGCGCGTGTCGCCTCGCCGCTGGTGGCGGCCTGCGGCCTGGTGGGGCTGATCTATTTCTATTTCGCCTTCTTCGGCCCGGAGCCGATGTGGAGCCAGCGCAAGCTGACGCCCGGCCTGGGCTTCTGGCTGGCCTTCGCAGGGCTGCTGGTGACCGTGCTGGCCCCGCTGCTGGCCCACCCGGCGGTGACCGGAGCGTTGGCGCGCCGCTCGGGCGCCGGCGGGCGCGGCCTGCCGGTGGGCGTGGCTCCCTACGTGTTCATGGCCCCGGCGCTGGCGCTGTACCTGCTGTGGATCGTCGGCCCGACCTTCTATACCATCTACCTGAGCCTGACCAATTGGGACGGCGTTTCGGCTCCCGGCTGGGTGGGGCTGGCCAACTACGTGCGCCTGTTCACCAAAGACACCCTGTTCTGGGAATCGCTGCGCAACAACGCCGTGTGGCTGCTGGTGTTCATCTCGATCCCCACCACGTTGGGCCTGGGCATGGCGATGGTCTTTAACCAGGAGATGAAAGGCGGTAAGCTCTACAAAGTCAGCTTCTACGCGCCGCTGGTGCTCTCGCTGCCGGTGATCGGCCTGATCTGGTCGTGGGTGTACAACCCGCGCCTGGGGCTGATCAACAACTTTCTGACCGGGATCGGCGTAGCCGACCCGCCCGGCTGGCTGGGCGACCGCAGCCTGGCGATCTGGTGCGTGATCGCCGCGGCGGTCTGGCGCCAGGTGGGCTATGTGATGGTGCTGTACCTGGCTGGGCTGAAGAACATCGACCCGACCCTGGTGGACGCCGCCCGGGTGGATGGGGCCGATCGCTGGAACCTGTTCCGCCACGTGATCTTCCCGCTGCTGGCCCCGGTGACCACCATTATCGTGGTGATCTCGATCATCGACTCGCTGCGTTCGTTCGACCTGGTTTCGATCATGACCCGCGGCGGGCAGAGCACCCAGGTGCTGGCCAACTTCATGTACATCGAAGCCTTCAATAACTACCGCATGGGCTACGGCGCAGCCATCGCCGTGATCCTGTTCGCCATCAGCCTGGTGTTCATCGGCTTCTACCTGTCGCAGGTGATCAAGGACGAACTGGAGTATTAGGAGCACCCATGGCAACTGTAACCGCCTCTTCCCCTTACGTGAGCAAACAGCAGCGCGCCGGCCTGAAGACCGGGCAGGCGGCGCTGTACGTCTTTCTGACCGTGTTCACGCTGCTGTGGCTGCTGCCGGTGATCGCTGCATTCATCACCTCTTTCCGCACGATGGATGAGATCAGCACGCGCGGCTTTTGGAGCCTGCCACAGGTGCTGTCGTGGAAGAACTTTGCCCAGGCCTGGACCGCAGCGCGCGTCTCAAAGTACCTGATTAACAGCTTCATCATCACCCTGCCGTCGCTGCTGGCGATGCTGTTCCTGTCGTCGCTGGCGGCCTATGCGCTGGCGCGCTACCGCTTCCGCGGCAACCTGCTGCTGTATTTCATGTTCGTAGCCGGCACGATGCTGCCGTTCCAGATCCTGCTGCTGCCGGTCTTCCGCCTGACCAACTGGTTGGGGCTGTACGATACGCACGCCTCGCTGATCCTGATCCATACCGCGTTCCAGCTGGGCTTCTGCACCTTTGTGCTGCGCAACTTCATGCGTACCGTGCCGGGCGATATCATGGACGCGGCCCGGGTAGACGGCTGCAGCGAGTTCCGCATCTACTGGCAGATCGTGCTGCCGCTGACCCTGCCCTCACTGGCGGCGCTGGCTACGCTGGAGTTCACCTGGGTGTTCAACGATTACCTGTGGGCGATCATCCTGCTGCGCTCCGACACGCTGCGCCCGGTGACCGCCGGGTTGGCCACGCTGCGCGGCCAGTACAACACCGATTGGCCGGTGATCACCGCCGGCGCGCTGCTAGCCACCGTGCCCACGCTGCTGGTGTTCATCTTCCTGCAGCGCTACTTCATCCAGGGGTTAACCCTGGGGTCTGGAAAATAGAAACGAGGCTGCCATGCCATTAGGCGTTTGTTATTATCCTGAGCACTGGCCGGAAGAGCGCTGGCCGCTGGATGCGCGCCTGATGCGCCAGGCCGGGCTGGAGATCGTGCGCATCGGTGAGTTCGCCTGGGCGAAGATGGAGCCGGCCGAGGGGCGGTACGATTGGGGCTGGCTGGACCGGGCGGTGCAGACGCTGGCTGCTGAAGGGCTGCAGGTGGTGTTGGGCACGCCCACGCCCACTCCGCCGGCCTGGCTGGTGCGCACTCACCCGGAAGTGCTGCCGGTGGGCCGCGACGGGCAGGTGCGCCAGTTCGGCTCGCGCCGCCATTACTGCCACAACAGCCCGCTCTACCGCCGGTACACAGAGCAGATCGTCAGCGCGCTGGCCGAACGCTACGGGGCGCACCCGGCGGTGATCGGCTGGCAGATCGACAACGAGTTCGGCTGCCACGAT
>JBJSYW010000610.1:0-5724 GCA_046089985.1 Chloroflexota bacterium | reverse complement strand
GCTGCTCGATCGCCAGCAGGCCATCGTTGAGCGTCTGAACATGCTCGGCCAGTTCAGCTCGAAATGTCTGGATAATCTGCTCGCGTATCTTAGCGCTGACAGACATACACGCTCCTCGCCCGCAAGCCGCTGCCGGCTATTTTAAACGGTACTGGTTGACCGTGGTCGTCATCGCCCGGGCCATCTCGTTCAGGTTCTGGGCCGAGCGCTCCGCCTGGCGGATGCTCGCCAGGCTCTGCACGGTCACCTGGTTGATGTTCTGCATCGCCAGGGCGATCTGCTCGATGCCAACCACCTGCTGCTGGCCACCCACCACCACCTGCGTGGCGACCATTGCCGACTCGTTGATCACCGCGGCCAGGGCTTCGATCGACTCGCGCGCCTGGGCGGCGGTTTGCACGCCGCGTTCCACGCCCTTGGTGCCTTCTTCGGTGGCCATCACGGTGGCGTTGGTGGCCTTCTGGATTTCAGACAGAATGGCTTTCACCTGCGCCGTGGCCTGCTTAGACTGGTCGGCCAGGCTGCGCACTTCCATCGCCACCACCGCGAAGCCTTTGCCGTGCTCGCCGGCCCGCGCCGCTTCGACGGACGCATTCAGGGCCAGCATATTCGAGCGCGAGGCCAGCTCGCTGACGGTGGAGATAATCTCACCGATCTGCTGGGTCTGGTCGGAGAGCGCCAGGATGTTCTCGGCAATGCTTTCGACGCGCTCCTTGATCTGGGCCATGCTTTCAATGGTATCCTGCACAGCGCGCTGGCCCGAGCGGGCCACATCCACCGTGCGCTGCGAAGCGCTGGCCACTTCCTGGGCCTGCCCGGAGGCCTGCTCGGTGATGGTCTTCATTTCCTGAACGGTGGTGGTGGTCTGCGAGATAGCAGCCGACTGCTCGCTGGCGCCGGACGCCTGCTGGGTGGTGCTGGCCAGAATCTCGGCCGCCGCCGAGTTCAGGTCGCTGGCGTTGGCGGCGATCGAGTTGAGCATCTCGCGCAGGCGCTGACCCATGCGGTTCAGGTTTTCCTTGAGGACGTCAAAGTCGCCGTAATAGCGCTGGCTGATCTGGGGCGGCACCTCGCCGCGGCTGATGCTGTCCACATAGGCGGCGGCGGCGTTGATCGGCACGATCACCCCTTCCAGGGTGTTGTTCATGCCCTCGATCACCTGCCGGAAAGCGCCCTTGAATTTGGCCGGGTTGCCGCGCGCCGAGAGCCGCCCATCCATCGCGGCCTGGTTCAACATCTGGGCCTCATCCACCAGCCCACGCAGCATTTCGGTGGTCTGCTGGATGGCCGGGGCGATCTCATCCCGGGCATCCTTGGCGGTGATTTCGATCTCCAGGTCACCGTTGGCGATCTTCTTCAGGGAGGCCACCACGCCATACTGCAGGTCATCGGCGAAGCTGTCCATCGCTGAGGCCAGCTGGCCCACTTCGTCCTGGCGGCTGCCCAGGTTGATACGGCTGCCCAGGTGGCCCTGGCTCAACTCCTGCATCATGCTCACCCCGCGGTTCAGCGGGCCGGTGATGCTGGCAGCCAGCACCGCCCCGATCGCCAGCGCGACCAGCAGGTTCACAAGGCCCACCACCACGACCGCGGTGGTGAGCGAGCGAAACGTGCCGGCGATCTCCAGGTTTGATTGCTGAGCGTTTGCAGAAGTGATCTGGCCCAGGGTGGTCAGCGATGCCGCCAGCCGGTCGCGCGAGATGGCGGCCCTGCCGCCCGCCGCCAGGCTGGCGAGTGCGCTATCCTGGCGTCCCTGCTGAACCTGGGCCATCACCGTGTCGATATCCGCACGGTAGGTGGCCCAATTGCGCTCAATTGCGCCCAGGGCCTGCAGCTCATCAGCGTCGAGGTGTTGGGTCTTTAGCGCGCTGAGCGCCTGGTCGATATTGGCGATATCCTCGTTGATCTCCGTTTCGGTCACGGTACGCTCGTTAGGCATCAGCAGGTATTTCATGATATCGCCGCGGTATTTAAACACCTGCATCGACAAAGCGCTGACCTGCTCCAGCGGCAGGACGCGGTCATTGTACATCGTATCCAGCGCACCCCGCATAGTTCGCATGCCCGCATAGCTCAGGCCGGCGACGATCACAATCATCAGGGCGACCAACAGGTTGTTGCCGATCAGTTTATTGGCGACTTTGTAATTGTTCAACAAGTTCATCGCTTCCTCCGCCAGGTTGGACGCTCAATGCACATCTTCATGGATGATCAGGCGCGGATCGACCAGCAGGGCCTGCAAGTCAATGATTACCACCACCACCGGCCCATCCACGTAAATCCCGCGCACCAATTGGGCGGGCAGCCCCTGCACCACCCCAGCCGGCTGTTGGATATTCAGCCGAGGCACCGCCTCCACCGCCAGCACTTCATCAACGATCAGGGCCAGTTCCATCGCCGGCCCTTCCACCACCACCAGGTGCTGCAGCCCTTCGCCGTCCGCCGGTTGGGCAGCCGGCAAGTTCAGATATTCGCTCAGCGAGACCACCGAAACGATCCGGCCGTGCAGGTTGGTCACCCCTGCCACCCAGGCCGGCACTCGCGGCACACGCGTCAGGCGGCCCAGGGGGTGGATGCTGCTCACCCCGTCGACCGGCAGGGCGCAGATATCCTCGCCCAGGCGCAGGCGCAGCAGGTGGACCTGCTCTCCCAGGTCTTCCTGCTCCACCGGGCGCGCCAGCCGGGCGGCCCGCTCGGCCCAGGTTTTCTCCAGTTCAGACACAGGCATACGCATGTCCATCCGGTGCGCTTAACCTCCTGACCAGGCGCGCTGCTGGCTGAGCGCCGCGGCGCGCAGGCGTCCCGCGGTGATGCCCGCTGCGCCGGGGACAGGCTGGCCTTCCGGCTGCCCGTCTAGCAGCAGCAGGACGTTAGCGAGCGATTTGAGCGCCGGCCCGCGCTGCCCCCGGTCAGTGTACAGGTTAGCCAGCCCATAGTGACCCAGCACCGAGCCGCGATCCAGGTAAACGACTTTCTTCATCGCTTCGACGGCCTCATCCAGCCGCCCCTGGTGCTGCAGCACCAGCGCCAGCGTATAATAGGCGGCAGAAGACAACCGGTCCAGTTCAACCGCCCGGCGGCACCAGGTTTCGGCCTGCGCCCAGGCCGCCAGGTTGGCATAGATCTGACCCATCAAAGCGCAGGCGGCGCTGTCACCGGGGTGACCCGCCAGCCAGCGCTCCACCCGTTCCTGGGCCTGCTGCGCCTCGCCGTACTCGAGCAGCTCGCGGGCCTGATCCAGCAGGCTGCTCCCGGCAAGCTCTGCAGGCGGCGCGGCCGGCGGCGTGGACGGCGGCGCAGGCGGCGGCGCAGGCGGCGGAGCAGCCAGAGCAGCCGCCGGGGACCGCCGCGCCGGCTGTGGCGGGAGCGGGGCCGCAGGAACAGCCCATCCCGGCTCGACCGGTAGGCCGCCGCGCTGGTAGAGCAGCGTGTTGGGGAAATTGCGCGCCTGGAAACGCCGGTACACATCCAGCGAAGGCTCGGAATGGCCCACCGCCAGCCAGCCGTCGTCGACCAGGGCGTCATAGAAGCGGTCGACCACCTGGCGGGTGACCAGCGGGTCAAAGTAAATCGTGACGTTGCGGCACAGGATCAGGTCCATCGCCGCGGTATTGGTCGCTGCTAACGGGTAGACCGCGTCCACCAGGTTCAGGCGGTCAAAGCTGACCATCCGGCGCACGCGTGCATCCAGGAGGTAGCGCTCGCCGGTCTTCTGGAAGTACACCGGGCGCAGGCGCCGGGCGCGCGCTTCTCGAAAAGCCCATTCGCTGTAGATCCCCTGGCGGGCGCGCTCCAGCGCAGACGGGTTGATGTCGGTGCCCAGGATGGTGACCGACCAGGCGTCAATATCGGGCAGCAGTTCGCGCAGCAGCATCGCCAGCGAGTACGGTTCTTCGCCGCTGGCGCACCCGGCGCTCCAGATGCGCAGCACGCGCTGCGCACGCTTACGCTCGATCAACGCCGGCAGAACATACGTGTACAGCGCATCCACCTGGGCTTCATCGCGGAAGAAATGCGTTTCCCCCACCGTCACGGCATTCACCAGGCTGTCCATATCGAACGCGTTAGCGCTCGGGCCGCTCAGGTGGGCATAGAATTCGTCGAGTGTGGCGCAGGTGGACGCGGCGTAGGCCATGCCCACGCGGTATTCCAGCTCGGCCTGGCGGCTGTCTGGGAAAGCCAGCCCGAAGCGCTCCAACAGCAGGGCGCTGAAACGCTGGAAATCATGCTCGCTCAGCCTGAAGCGCACTGCGCCCGGGAGTGGGCCGGGCAGACGCGCAGGAGCAGGCTGAGCGCCCGGCTCAGGCACGCTGGGCGACGCAGAGCGGCTGTTCACGCCTCACCGCCGGCTGCAAACGGCGCGTCCACCGGCCGGGGAAGCCCCATGCGCTGCACATCGAGCAGGAAGATCGTCCCTTCCCGAGCCTGCCACAATCCCGTGAGCAGGCGCGCTTCGCCGCAGTCGGCCGGCAGCACCTGGTCCGGGCGCAGGATCTCCTGCAGCGGCTGCTCGCGCACATCCAACACTTCATCCACGATCAGCCCAACCTTCTTCCCCGCCAGTACGGCGATCAGGATCGGCGTATCGCGCTCAAACGAGGTGGGCGGCAGACCCAGGTAGCTGCTCAAGCGGGCCACCGGCAGGGTGGTAGTATGGTAATTGATCACCCCTTCGATCACCCCGTGGTACTCGGGCAGCGGCGCGATCTCGACCATCTCAATTATCTGCACGATACAGTGGATGGGCAGCGCGTAATACTGGCGCCCCTGTCGAAGCACAGCGATCTGGATGAACTGCACGTCAGGGCTGTGCGCCTCATGACTACTTAAGTCGTCCTGCATAGCCAATTACCGTTTGATCCTGGATCGAAAAACTTATTGACTATGATTATTGTAGCACGAAATGGGCGCGGAGGCGCGGTCCAATTTGCCCGCCGCCTGGCTTTCCGCAGCGGCTTCAAGAGCTGCGCGTAAAATAGGCGTAGTGATAAGCGATCTTGCGGTCGACGATGCCCAGCGAGTCCTGCCCGCTGGCGATCGTGCCGGCGGAGGTGCTAGCTGTCCAGGAGAAGTGCAGGGCGCCGGTGGATAGATCACCGCGCTGCGCGCCGAGCTTGAAGACGGCATTGGGCAGCTGCTGGAACAGGGCCGCGAACCACTCGCGGATGGCGGCCGCGCCCTGGATGGTACGCTCGGCGGTGACGATCACGGCGTTGTCCAGGTACAGGGCAGACAGCTGGTCCAGGCTGCGGGCGTTGAGCGCGGCGAAGTAGCACTGCAGCAGGTCAGCGCAGGCCCCCGCAGCCGGCCAGGAATAGGCCGCGATTGTATCCCACAGATCCGGCAGGTACTGGCGGGTGTGCGCCCATTCCCAGAAATTGGCGGCAGCCATGTTCAGGCTGCGGGCGGTATCCATAAACTCGGTGATCTGCGCCGGCGTAGGTCGCCAGCTGCCCTGCAGGTAGGCCGAGCCGGTGGGGATGATCGGGCGAAAGGGAGTGATGGCCTGGAACTCGCGCTGGCAGCGCAACAGCTGTTCGCCAGGGTTGGCGGCCTCCACCCAGTAGACCTGGGGCATATTGATATCGACCTTCTCCAGGAAGGGTACCCAGGGGAAGGTGGGATGGTAGGTGGGGTAGCGGTAGGAGCTGAGCGCGATCGGGAGCTTTGGCAGCGCGCTGCGCAGGCGGTTCATGAACGTGCGCGCAGCGGCATCTCGTCCGG
>JBJSYW010000609.1:0-5892 GCA_046089985.1 Chloroflexota bacterium | reverse complement strand
CGATGACCTGAAGCGCGTGCTGGCCTATTCGACCGTCAGCCAGCTGGGCTACATGGTGTATGCCATCGGGGCGGGCAGCGTCTTTGCCAGTCAGTACCACCTGCTCAGCCATGCCGTGTTCAAAGCGCTGCTGTTCCTGGGCGCCGGGGCGGTGATCCACGCCGTTGGGACGCGCGATATGCAGCGCATGGGCCGGCCGGTGGTGCAGATGCCGTTTGTGCGGGCAGTCTTTATCATCGGCGCGCTGGCGCTGGCCGGGCTGCCGATCTTCAACGGGTTCTGGAGCAAGGAAGTCATCCTGGAGGCCGGGCTGGAGGGCGGGCCGGGCTGGGCGCTGTGGCTGATGATCTTTGGCGCCGGGTTGACCGCTTACTACACGCTGCGCATGGTCTGGCTGGTGTTCTACCGGCCGGCGGAAGCCCCATCGCAGCATGCCCACGACGCCGGGACAGCGATGAAAATCGCCCTGGCGCCGCTGGCGCTGGGTGTGCTGCTCACCTGGCTGCTGGCCGGTCCGTTTGGCGACCTGCTGGAAGACACCCTGCCCTATCACGAGATCGACGGCGCTACCACCGCTCACCTGGTGATCGACATCCTGTCGGCCCCGGTCACCTGGGCCGCGCTGGCGGTGATCGGCCTGGGCGCAGCGGGCTGGCTGCTGCGCGGGCGGCTGGCCTGGCTGGGCCAGCTGCTGGGCGGCGTAGCCCGGCTGGCGCGCAGCGGGTTTGGTTTTGAATCGATCAACCGCAAGGTGGTGTCCACCACCCTGGATGCCGCCGCAGGGCTGCGCGTGCTGCAGACCGGGCAGTTGAACTGGAACATCGTTGGCATCGCCGGCGGGCTGCTGGTTGTGCTGCTGTGGCTGGCCTGGAGCCTGTAGTGGAGGACTGGATGGCAACGACGCCTTTTCTGTGGATGATCATCCTGCCGATCGGCGCTGCGCCGCTGATCTACCTGGTGGGGCGCTTTGAGGCCCGGCGGGCTGCGCCGCGGGCGCGCTCGGCGGCGGCCTGGCTGGCGCTGCTGGCCCTGCTGCTGACCTGGATCCCCTTTGGGCTGACCGCCCGCCAGTTTGCCGCTTACGGCGCGCAGTCGCTGGCTGTGGAAGCGATCCCGCTGCGCTTTGACGGGTTGAGCCTGCTGCTGACCATCGTAGCGCTGGGTCTGGGCACCCTGGTGACGCTCTTCTCCTGCCCAGCGATGTGCCGCAAACCCGGGGAAGAGAAATATTATGCCATGCTGGTGACGATGGTGGGCGTGATGATCGCCCTGGGCATGGCGGGCGACCTGTTCAACCTGTGGGTGTGGTTCGAAACCATGGCGGTTTCGTCGTACCTGCTGGTGGTGTTCAACCAGGAAGAGCCGGCTTCGCTGGAAGCGGGGGTCAAGTACGTGGTGCAGAGCGCCATCGGTTCGGTGCTGGTGCTGATAGGCATCGCCCTCACGCTGCTAAGCACCGGCACGCTGGACCTGCAGCAGATCGCAGCCCAGGCGAGCGCCAGCCCGCTGCTGCTGGCCGCCGGGGCGCTGTTTGTGATCGGCTTCGGGGTCAAAGCGGCCCTGGTGCCGATGCACACCTGGCTGCCCGACGCCCACACCCAGGCGCCGAGTGGGATCTCGGCCATGCTGTCGGGCGTGGTGATCGAAGCCGGGTTGGTGGCCATGCTGCGGGCGCTGGCGCCGCTGACCGGCGTGGGCGGGCAGGGTTTCCCGGCCGCCACCTGGGGCGGGCTGCTGATTGGAATGGGCGCGCTGAACATGATCGTGGGCAACCTGATGGCGCTGCGCCAGGTGCAGGTCAAGCGCATGCTGGCCTACTCCAGCCTGAGCCACATGGGCTATATGGTCTTCGGCCTGGGTGTGGCGATCTACGCCGGGCAGGCCGCCGGGGCGCAGGGCGGCATGTTCCACCTGTTTAACCACGGGCTGATGAAGGGCCTGGCCTTCCTTTCGGCCGGGGCGCTGCTGTACGTGATCAGCGACGCCGCCGTGGAGCATGACCCGCACGCCGGGCACAAGGCGCTGACTGTGGCCGACCTGAACGGCGCAGCGCAGCGCTATCCGGTGGCAGCGCTGGCTTTCAGCCTGGCGGTACTGGGGCTGGGCGGGCTGCCGCCGCTGGCCGGGTTCATGTCCAAGTGGCAGATCTTCGTGGCCGGGTTCTCGGCCCACAACACGCTGATCGCCGGACTGGTGATCTTCGCCGCGCTGAACAGCGTGCTGTCGCTGGGGTACTATGCCCCGCTGGTCAACGCCATGTACCGCAAACAGCCCTCGCCGGCCATCCTGAACGGCGGGGCGCTGCCGCTGCGCATGGGCCTGCCGCTGGCGGTGCTGGCGGTGCTGGTGCTGCTGTTCGGCCTGTGGCCGGGCCTGGCGCAGGGCTTCACCGCCCCGGCCGGGCAGGCGATCCTGGCCGCGTTTGGCGGCTGAGCCGCCCCAGAGGAGCGAACCGATGAATAATATCCTGCTGACCCCACCCATCGCCTTCCTGATCTTCCTGGGCCTGGCGGCGCTGCTCTCGGGCCTGGGACGCCTGCTGGCCGGGCCGGAAACGCCCAGCGAATTGAAATCCAGCCTGTACTCCGGCGGCGAATCGCACCACCTCCCGGCCGGCGCGCCGGGCTACCGCCCGTTCTTTGTAATCGCCCTGTTCTTCGCCATCCTGCACCTGGGTGTGCTGATCCTGGGCACCGGCGGGCTGAACTGGATGTCGGGGATCTACCTGGTGGGCCTGCTGCTGGCGCTGGCGGCGCTGGTGTTGGGCTGATCCGAAACGGAGAGACGGTATGAGTGACGCAAAAAACCTGTTTGAACGGACGGTAGAGGGGCTGCGCACCTGGGGGCGTATCAACTCGCCCTGGGCGATCCATTACAACAGCGGCTCTTGCAACGGCTGCGACATCGAGATCCTGGCTACGCTGACGCCGCGCTATGACCTGGAACGGCTGGGCGTCAAGCTGCAGGGCAGCCCGCGCCATGCGGATGTGCTGATCTGCACCGGCCCGGTGACACGCCAGTCGCGCGAGCGGCTGCTGCGCATTTACGAGCAGATGCCCAACCCGAAGTTTGTGGTGGCGGTCGGCTCGTGCGCCGCTTCGGGCGGGGTGTTCCACGGCTGCTACAACATTGTCGGCCAGATCGATGAAGTCATCCCGGTCAACGCCTATATCCCCGGCTGCCCGCCGCGGCCGGAGGCGATCATCGACGGGGTGGTCAAGCTGCTGAACAGCTTGAAACCGGAGGAGGTCTTTGCATGAACACCGAGAATGCGCTGAAGAAAGCCACCGAACTGCTAGCGCCGTGGGCAAGCGCCCCGAACACCCCCGAGCCCAACCGCCTGGACTTCCAGGTGGCGCCGGGCGACCTGCCGGCAGCCGTGCAAACGCTGATCGACCGGCGCTGGGGCTACCTGTCGGCCATCACCGGCATGGACCCGGGCGCGGAGAGCGGCTTGCTGGAAGGGCTGTACCACTTCTGCAGCGGGGCGGCGATCGTCACGCTGCGGGTGGGCACGCCGCGCGCTGCGCCGTCGATCCCCAGTATCTGCCATATCATCCCCTCCGCCAGCCTGTACGAGCGCGAAGTAATGGAGATGTTCGGGATCGAGATGCCCGGCACGCCCAACACCGAGCGCCTGTTCCTGCCCGACGATTGGCCGTCGGGGGTCTACCCGCTGCGCAAGGATTGGGATCCCAAGCAGGCTCCGCTGCCCGCGCCGCGCAGCACCAGCGGCCCCGACCCGGAACTGGTGGCGCAGAACGGCAGCCGCTACACCATCCCGATCGGCCCGCAGCACCCGGCCCTGAAAGAACCGGGGCACTTCGAGTTCACCGTCGACGGTGAGATCGTCACCGGGGCGGCGGTGCGGCTGGGATACGTGCACCGCGGCATCGAAAAAGCCGCCGAAGAGCGTACCTGGATCCAGAACCTGTACCTGTTCGAACGCATTTGCGGCATCTGCTCGCACACCCACTCGTACGCCTACACGCTGGGGGTAGAGCGGCTGGCTGGGGTTGAAGTCTCGGCGCGCGCCCAGGCGATCCGCGAGCTGGTAGCCGGGTTGGAGCGCATCCACAGCCACCTGCTTTGGCTGGGCGTGGCCGCCCACGAGGCCGGCTTCGACACACTGTTCATGTACTCATGGCGCGACCGCGAGACGGTCATGGACCTGCTGGAAGGGCTGACCGGCAACCGGGTCAACTACTCGATTAACGTGCTGGGCGGGGTCAAGTGCGATGTGGACGCCGAGCAGGCGGCCGCCATCCGCAAGGGGATGGACTTCCTCGAGCAGCGCAGCCAGCACTACCTGGACGTGGTCACCACCGACGCGGCCTTCCTGCAGCGCACGCGCGGGGTGGGCACGATGAGCGCCGAAGAGGTCGAACGGTTGGGGGTAGTCGGCCCCACCGCCCGCGCTTCGGGCGTGGTGCGGGATGTGCGCGTCGAAGCGCCATACGGCGCTTATGCGCACTACCCGGTCAGCACGGTTTATGAAACCGCCGGCGACCTGGAAGCCAAGTTTGTGGTGCGCATCAAGGAGCTGTTCGTCAGCTATAAGACCATCTTGAGCATCATCGACAACCTGCCGGAGGGCGAGCTGGCGGTGCGCTTCCCGCGCAAGATCCCGGCCGGCGAGACCATCAGCCGGGTGGAAGCGCCGCGCGGCGAGCTGCTGTACTTCATCAAGAGCGGCGGCGGGGAGAAGCCCGAGCGCATCAAGGTGCGCACGCCCAGCATCTGCAACTTCTCGTCCGTGATCCAACTGGTGGTGGGCCACCAGCTGGCCGACGTGCCGATGATCCTGGCCGGCATCGACCCGTGCTTCTCGTGCAACGACCGCATGGTGGTGCTGGACCGCAGAGACGGGCAGCGCCGCTCGATGGCCTGGGAAGACCTGCGGCAGTATGGCATAGAACGGTATAAAGCATGAACACACTCCAAGACCTGGCGACTTTCCTCCTGTTCCCCAGCGGGCTGTTTGTGCTGCTGGCGGGGTTGGGCTACGAGTGGGCCGACCGCAAGGTGGTGGCGCGCTTGCAGAACCGCGTCGGGCCGCGCTGGTTCCAGCCGCTGGCCGACGTGGTCAAGCTGATGAGCAAGGAAGAGGTGGTGCCGGAAGGCGTTGACCGGCGGCTGTTCGCCTGGCTGCCGGTGGTGGCGCTGGCCGGGGCGCTGACTGCGGCGCTGTACGTGCCGCTGGCGGGCCTGGCGCCGGCCTTCAGCTTCCGCGGCGACCTGGTGGTCACACTGTACCTGCTCAGCCTGCTGACGCTGTGCATCGGGGTAGCCGGCTCGAACACCCGCGGGCTGTACTCGGTGATCGGCGCCACACGCACGCTGACCCAGGTGTTCTCGTATGAAGCGCCATTCCTGCTGGCGCTGCTCGGCCCGGCGATCCTGGCCGGCAGCTGGCAGATCGACGAGATCAACGCCTTCGCCGCTACGCGCTGGATGGCGCTGCTGCAGCCGATCGGCTTCGTGGTAGCGCTGATCGGCCTGATGGGCAAGCTGGAACTGCCGCCCTTCGACGCCCCGGAGGCCGAGACCGAGATCGTAGCCGGCGCGCTGACCGAGTACAGCGGGCGCGGGCTGGCGCTGTTCCGCTTGGGCAAGGCAGTCGAGCTGATCGTTGGGCTGACGCTGGTGGCATCGTTCTTCCTGGGCGGGCTGCACAACCCGGTGGATTTCCTGCTGAAGACGCTGGCGCTGCTGGCGGTGCTGGCCGCGCTGCAAGCGCTGCTGACCCGCTTCCGCATCGACCAGGTGGTGCGTTGGTGGCGCTATGGCGCGCTGCTGGCGCTGCTGCAGCTGGCGCTGTTAATCGGTTGGATCACCTGGCAGAGCATTTAAGAAGGTAGAGGGCAATTATGAAAATCGGGTCCATGTTCC
>JBJSYW010000608.1:0-6813 GCA_046089985.1 Chloroflexota bacterium | reverse complement strand
TATCGGCAGCGCCCGCACGCCCACGATGGTGATCCACAACGAGAACGACCAGCGCTGCCCGATCGAGCAGGGCGAGCAGCTGTTCGTGGCGCTGAAACGGCTGGGCGTGCCGAGCGAGATGGTGCGCTTCCCAGACGAGTCGCACGGGCTGTCACGCGGCGGGCGGACCGACCGGCGCATCGCCCGGCTGCAGCACATCGCCCGCTGGTTCAAGAAATATCTGTAACGATGAAGTGGCACAAAGACACCCTGGAGATCAATACCCGCGGCAAGGGGCTGTACCCGTTCACCGAGGTGGTGGAGCGGCGGCTGCAGGCATGGGGCGTGCGCGAGGGCATGGTTTACCTGTACCTGCAGCACACCAGCGCCTCGCTGCTGATCAGCGAGAACTACGACCCAACCGCCCGGCGCGACCTGGAGGCGTTCATGGAACGGCTGGCGCCGGAGGGACAGGCATGGCACCAGCACACCCTGGAAGGCACGGACGACTCGCCTTCGCACATGCGCGCCATGCTGACCAACAGCGACCTGGCGATCCCGGTGGACGAAGGGCGGATGAGCCTGGGGACCTGGCAGGGGATTTACCTGTTCGAGCACCGGCGCTCGGCGGAGCGGCGGCGGGTGCTGCTGCGCTTTCTGAGCGTGGTCGAATGAAGCGCGGCCGGGCAAGCGGCAGCCTGCCCAGTCCGGCCGGATTGAGATACGAGTTGGTTATCAAAGGAGGAAAAAGCTATGGCACCTGAGAAAGATCGTATGGAACGCCGGGAGAACAAGATGGACCGGGACGAGAAGCGGCGCGCTAAGGAAGAACAGGCGCAGGCTGCGGCGGCGCAGGCCGCCGAGCAGGCCGGCCCGGCAGTTCCGGCGGCGCCCGTACCCCCCGCCGCCGAAGCGCCCGCTCCAGCGGCACAGGCGGCCCCCGCCCCGGCAGCAGAACCCGCTGCGCCGGCTGCGCCGGCCGCGCCGGCTGCGCCGACCAAGCTGTCTAAGGCAGCTGCGCTGGCGCAGGTCAAAGAGCTGCTGGCTGGGGTGAGCACGGCCCAGGCAGCCCACGCCGGCCCGCCGGTGGGGCCGAGCCTGGCCGCAGCCGAGTCGATGCTGAAGAACGCCCTGGCTGAAGTGCAGCAGGCCGAGCCGCAGGTCGCCCGCCTGAGCGTGGCCCTGAACGGGGCGCGCGTGGCGCTGGAGCAGGCCGCCGGGCACGCCGCGCAGTTGAAAGGGCTGAGCGAGAAGAGCGCCGCGCTGTGGGAGGCGAGCAAGGCCGGTTTCGGCGACTAACCTGCTGGAACCTTTCACGCACACTATTCGTCTTAACCACGCTGCTCGAATTCTTTAACGTGATTAAGGCGAATAGTGTGCAACCATGGACCGCAAGAAAACCTACCCCATTTTCGTTCTGCTAACGCTGGCGGCGCTGCTGCTGGGCGCCTGCATGCCATTGGCCGCCTGCCGCCCGGCTGACGGCCAGGCAATCTACACGGCTGCGGCGCAGACTATCGTGGCGCAGATGACCCTCTCGGCCGGCGAAACCGCCGTCGCGCAGCTGACCAGCATCGCCGGCGGGCAGTCCGGCGGCCAAACCGGCGGGCAGCCTGGGCAAGAAGCGCCCTTCCAGACCGCCGCCGCGGTGCAAACCCAGCTGGCCGCGCTGGCCACGCAGAACGCCCAGCTCTCCGCCACCCCCGGCGCGCCGGCGGGCAGCGCCCCCACCGGCACCGCCATCCAGCCGCTGCCTACCTGGACTTATACCCCGGCGCCTACCTGGACCCCGATTCCCCCGCTGCCCACCTGGACGCGCACGCCCGTCCCACCCACCTGGGCTCCACCCACCGCGCCGCCCGCCCCACCGTCTCCGTGCGACTGGGCGCAGTTTATTAAAGATGTCACCATCCCGGATGGCACGCTGCTGTCCCCCGGGGCGCACTTCACCAAAACCTGGCGGCTGCGCAACATCGGCTCGTGCACCTGGAACCTGAACTACGCCCTGGTGTACGTCAGCGGCGACCGGATGCAGACCCAGAACGCGTTTGGCATGCCGGGCTACGTGCGGCCCGGCGAGACGATCGATATCACGGCCGAGTTTATTGCCCCGCTGGCCGCCGGGCGCTACCGGGCCAACTGGATGCTGGCGAACCACTATGGGCAGACCTTTGGCATCGGCAGCGACGCTCGCACCGCCTTCTGGCTGGATATCACCGTGCAGGGCGGCGGCGGGCCGGTGGACGGGTCCTACGCATTCACCGCCAATATGTGCAGCGCGCTGTGGAGCAACGACGACCGCACCCTGCCCTGCCCCGGCAACCAGGACAGCTCGCAAGGCTCGGTGGTACTGCTCAGCGCGCCGGTGCTCGAGACCGGCAAGCACGAGAACGAGGCGGCCATCTGGACCCGCCCGCAGCAGGTGAACGGTGGCACGATCTACGGTGAGTTCCCGGCGATCAAGATCCAGCCGGGGGACCGCTTTATGTCCGATATCGGCTGCCTGGAAGACAGCAAAGCCTGCGATGTGACCTTCTATGTGGATTACCAGGTGGAAGGGCGCGGGGTGAAAAACCTGGGCTCATGGCGCGAAGTATATGACAAGATGATCAACCGCATCGACGTGGACCTGTCTTTCCTGGCTGGGGAACGGGTGCGTTTTACCCTGCGGGTGGTCACGAATGGCAAACCGTCGGCGGCGGACGCATTCTGGCTGGGGCCGGTCATCCGGCGAGCATCGTCGGGCGATGATGGAGACCCCGACCTGGCGGTGCAGGCCTCGATCCAGAAGCTGGCCGCCGGCCTGGGCATCCCCAAGCGGGAAGTCAGCGTGGTCTCGGTCAATTCGGCGCAGTGGCCTGACACCTGCCTGGGCTTCTACGTGCCCGGCCGGGTCTGCGCCCCGATGATCGTATACGGCTACCGGGTGATCCTGAAGGCCGGAGGGGAACGCTACGAAGCGCACGCTTCGGAAGACGGCCAGATCGTGTACTGGGTGGCGATCTAACCGCCGCCCGGCTGCACCCGGTTTATCAAGGGCGCCCGCGAGCAGTGCGGGCGCCCTTTTGCTTGGGCGATAATACGATATTTTTGATATAATTTATTTTATTAATTCCCCCTGCTTCACGCGTTGGAAAGGATCATCTCGATGAAATCCCGCCTGCTCTTTTTGCTGGTTATTGTGCTGCTGGTGTTCGGCAGCGGTTGCGGGCTGTTCAGCCGGGCAGCCGAAAAACCACCGGCTGGGGAAAGCACCGCCTCGGCAAAGTCCACCACCCCGGCCCTCGCCCCGAGCGCTGCGCCGGCTACCGCCGCGCCGGAACAACCCACGGCTGCCCCGGAGCAACCTGCCGCCGCGCCCACCGCCGCGCCCACCCAGACGCCGGCCGCCACCGCTGCGCCGGTTGAACCGGCCGGCCCGGTGAACCGGCTGCCCGAGGCGCAGCCCGGGCCGGAGACGCTGGACCTGGACGACCCGGCGATCTACACCATCCCGCTCAGCGATTACACCGCCCGCCTGGACGACACGATTGACGGGCAAGGGCCGGACGGCAGCGCCGCCCAGTTGATCAACCGCTATGCTACCCGCTACCAGACCCAACCGGCGGCAGGTTGGTACAACGAGCAGGCGATCTTTGACGAAAGCACGCTGGTGGTTTCGGCCCTGGTGGACAACGTACGCTATTCAAGCAGCGGCGACGGGCAGTGCACCACCTCAACCGAGCCGGGCGCGACCCCGGCCAACCCAATGGCCGCCCTGCAGGGAGCGCTGACCGGGCAGGCCAGCCTGGCCGAAGCGGGGGTGGAGATCAACGGGCTGGAAGCCGACCGGTATGAGATCGGCGCCGAGAATATCGCCCCGGGCGGCGAGCTGGTGCTGAAGGACGAGTACCAGGACGGCGAGTCGTCCGGCTCGTCCAGCACCACGGTCAAGCTGCACGGCGCGGGCAGCCTGTACCTGGCGCGCCAGGGCGGCTTCGTGCTGCGGCTGGAGCTGGCCGATGCGATGGAAGCCGGCGAGGACGATGCGATCTTCTTCCAGCCCGGCAGCGAGATGACCTCGCAGACCATCGTCGAACTGCTGCCAACCGCCCCGGATGAAGCGCCGATCGCCCCGCCGGAAGCCTGCGGCGGGGGCGCAGGCGGCGATATGGGCGGCGGCGACCAGGATGGCAGCGACATGGGCGGCGGGGTTTCGATCGCCGACCTGCCCCGCCCGGACGACGCCGAGGTGATGGTGGAAGACGCCGGGCAGCTGGTTTACCAGTCTGCACAGGCGCCGGCCGAGCTGGCGGCGTTCTACAAAGACGAGTTGGAAGCCCTGGGGTGGACGCTGGATAACTCGACCAACCTGGGCACGATCGCCACGCTGACCTTCAGCAGCGGCGACCAGAGCTTGACGATCACGATCATGCAGACCAGCGGCACGTCGATGGTGACGCTCTCGCTGGACTAGACGGACCGGCGAAGCGCCTGCGTCGCAGCAGCGCAGGCGCTTCGCCGTGATAGAATACGGGGAAATCCTGTTTTGACAGAGATGCCCCGATGAATATGCGATATTTTGCCCTGCGCCTGCTGCTGATGCTGAGCCTGATCCTGGGGGTGGTTGGCTGCGGCGGGCCGCCGGCAGCCGCTCCGGCGGAGCCGGTTGAGCCGTCTGCCACCCTGCCTGCCCCCAGCGAGACCCCGGCGCCCCAGCCGGCGCCCTCAACGCCCGCCCCGGCCCTGCCCAGCGAAACCCCACCGCCCAGCCCCACGCCGCCGCCGCCCAGCCCCACCCCCATCCCGGCTGTGCCCGGCCCGGAGACGCTCGACCTGGGACAGCTGGCGTTGTTCCTGGCCTCGCTCACCGATTACCGTGAGCGCTACAGCGGCGAGCTGTTTGGGACCGGGTTGAACGGGCAGCCGCTGGCCGCGTCCAACAGCTATACGGCAGTCTACCGCGGCGGAGGGCAGCCGGCGTGGAGCGCCGAGCTGTCGATCGCCATGCTCGACTACCGCTCGGCCGGCGCATTCATCAATGGGCGGGCATATTTCTCAGAAGCAGACAACGCCTGCGTACCGGGCAGCGGCGCGCCGTTCAGCCCGCTCAGCCTGCTGGCAGGCCAGCTGGTGGGCCAGGCGCAGCGCGTGGAGCAGGAAGTGCAGCTGGACGGGCTACCCGCCGACCGCTACGAACTGAAGCCCGAGCATCTGGCGCCGGGGGCGCAGATCGTGCTGGCCGAAACCCTGGGCGGGGCAAACGAACTGGCGCGGGTGGTGATCCCGCTGTCCGGCTCCGGCAGCCTGTACCTGGCGCGGCAGGGCGGTTACATCCTGCGCATCGAGCTGCGCAGCGAGGCTCCCGCCGGCGAGCTGGACAGCCTGTTCCAGCAGGGCACGCCGCTGACCGCCCAGCACACCTTTGAGGTGCTGCCGGCCCGCCCGGGCGACCCGCCGCCGGCGCTGCCCCCGGCCTGCCAGAAGAAACTGGATGCCGCCGCGCAGGGCACGATCTTGCTGGACGACGCCGAGCAGGTCTTCCAGGCAGGCAGCTCGCTGCGCTATGTCAGCCGCTATACGCTGGAGCAGGCGGTGGCATTCTACGAAAATGAATTGACCGCCGCCGGGTGGAGCGAAACCCAGCGCAGCCTCTTCGGCCCATCGGCGGACCTGACCTTCACCCGTGAGGGCCAGGCGCTGCAGGTGACAATGCTGCAGACCGGCAGCAGCCTGGCGATCACGGTGACGCGGTTATAAGGGTTACTCCGGCAGCTGGTACAGCTCCACCATCACGCCGTTGGCGGCCTTGGGGTGAATGAAGGCATAGCGGCGGCCACCGATGCCGTCCAGGGCGGTTTCGTTGATCAGCTGCACGCCTTTGGCTTTCAGTTGGGCCAGCATGCCGTCGATGTCGTCGACCTCCAGGCAGATGTGGTGCATGCCGGGGCCGCGCTTTTCCAGGTATTTGGCCAGGCCAGAGTCATCCGTGGTGGGCTTGACCAGCTCCACCTCGCTGCCGCCCAATGGCAGGAAGGCCACCTGCGACTTCTCCTGCGGCACGTCCACCACGCCGTGCAGCGGAATGCCCAATGCGCCTTCCCAGAAGCCGAGGGTTTTCTGCAAATCGTCGACCAGGATGGCGACGTGATCGATGCGTTTTACGCTTGCCATGCTTGCTCTCCCTTTGTTTTAGATCCAGGCGGGCGATTGGTACTCGCCCCACACGCCGCGCAGCACGTTGCACACCTCGCCCAGCGTCAGGTCGTGCTCAACGCACTCGATGAACAGCGGCAGCAGGTTCTCAGAGCCACGCGCGGCGGTATCCAGGCGGGCCATCAGCTCGGCCGCACGCGCGGAGTCACGCCGGGCGCGCAGGGCCGCCAGGCGCCGGCGCTGAGACTGTTCGATCGCGGGGTCGACCGCCAGGCGCTCCAGGTCGATCTTTTCATCCACCTGGAAGGCGTTGACGCCCACCACAACTTCTTCGCCGCGCTCCATCGCCTGCTGGAAGGCATAGGCGGCATCCTGGATTTCGCCCTGGATATAACCCTTCTCGATCGCAGCCAGCGCCCCACCCATCTCGTCGATGCGGTCGATATACTCGCAAGCGCGGCGCTCGATCTCGTCGGTCAGGGCTTCCACCACGTACGAGCCCGCCAGCGGGTCGATGCTGTCAGCCACGCCCGCTTCATTGGCAATGATCTGCTGGGTGCGCAGCGCCACCCGCACGGCTTTTTGGGTTGGCAGCCACAGGGCTTCGTCCATCGAGTTGGTGTGCAGCGACTGCGTGCCGCCCAGAACTCCGGCCAGGGCTTCGATCGCGGTTCGGATGAGGTTGACCTCGGGCTGCTG
>JBJSYW010000607.1:0-5086 GCA_046089985.1 Chloroflexota bacterium | reverse complement strand
TCGGCTCGCCGGCCTATATCGCCCCCGAGCAGGCGGTCAGTTCGGCCGAGGCCACCCCCGCCAGCGATCTGTATTCGCTGGGGGTGATGCTGTTCGAGATGATCGCCGGGCAGACCCCGTTCAGTGGGAATGATCCGATCGGGTTGGCGATGCAGCATATCAACCAGCCGCCGCCGCCGCCCAGCCGGGTGCGGGTGGGGATCAGCCCGGAGGTGGACCGGGTGGTGCTGAAAGCGCTGGCTAAGCGCCCCGAGGAGCGCTACCCGAGCGGGCAGGCGCTGTACGCCGACCTGGAGCGGGCGCTGACCGGCAGCCCGCGCTACCCGCCGCCGCTGCCCACGCTGGCCCACCTGACCATCCCAGAGCGGGTGCGCCGGCAGACCCAGCCGCTGCCGCCGCCCAGCCGCCCACCGGCGGCCCCGCCGCCCCCGCCGCCCCCGCCGCCGGCGCCGGCCTGGCGCCCATCACCCGAGCCGGCCTGGCGTCCGCCACCCAACACCTGGGCCGGCGAAGCCGCGCCGCCTGGCGGTGAGCCTGCCCCGATCGTGATCCCCGCGCCCGGCGCGGCGCGCAGCCCGTGGCGCACGGCTGCCGGTGTGGTGCTGTTGATGTCGATCCTGGTTGGGCTGCTGTGCCTGGGCGGCTGGCTGGCGATGCGCGGTGTGACCGCCGCCTGGGGGCCGGCGGCGACGCGTCCCACGGCGGCTGCGGCGCTCCCCACCCAGCCCGGACTGCCTGCCACCGGGCCAACGCCGGTTGTCAGTACGCCCACCTCGCCCCCCACAGCTACTGCTGCGCCCACCGCGGTCCTGCCGGCTGAGCCATCGCCCAGCCCGCAGGGGCAGACCCTGGTGCTGGAACGCATCAGCCAGGGCCACCTGCTGATCATCAATCGCGGCCGGCAGGCGATCAACCTTGCCCCGCTGCGCCTGGGCGAGGGCAGCGACGCGATCCTGGGCTTCCGGCTGGGGGCCGAGCGGTTGGGCCGCGACGACTGCGCCCTGGTGCTGAACGCCGTGCGGCGGCCCAAGCTGCCGGATGAACTGGACTGCGATCTGGTGATCGCCTCGCAGCGCCGCTCGGAGAGCGGGTTCTGGATGGAGCGCTTTGCGGTGTATTACGACAACCAGCTGGTGGGTGTGTGCGAGAAGGATGAAAAGACCTGCCAGATCCTGATACCGGGCGGTCAATAACATTGTATAATGCGGGCAATATTCTCAACGGACGGACAAATTAACAACCCATGGATGAGCTGACCATCAAAGACTTGCAGGCGATGCAGGCTGCGGGGGAGGCCGGCGCTCGTGACCTGGTTGATCGCTATCTGGAGCGCATTCAACGCCTGGACCGGGAAGGCCCACGGCTGAACTCGGTGATCGAGTTGAACCCGGATGCCGGGGCGATCGCGGATGCGCTGGACTCCGAGCGGCGCGCCGGGCATGTGCGCGGCCCGCTGCATGGCATCCCGCTGTTAATCAAAGACAATATCGATACGGCTGACCGGATGACCACCACCGCCGGTTCGCTGGCGCTGGAGGGGCATATCGCTGCCCAAGACGCGTTCCTGGTGGAGCGGCTGCGCCAGGCCGGGGTGGTGCTGCTGGGCAAGACCAACCTGAGCGAGTGGGCTAACTTCCGTTCCACCCATTCGTCCAGCGGTTGGAGCAGCCGCGGCGGGCAAACCCGCAACCCATATGCGCTGGACCGTACCCCGTGCGGTTCGAGCAGCGGTTCGGGGGCGGCGGTGGCTGCCAGCCTGTGCGCCGCGGCGGTGGGCACCGAGACCGACGGCTCAATCGTGTGCCCGGCGCATACCTGCGGGATTGTAGGGCTGAAACCCACCCTGGGGCTGATCAGCCGGGCGGGGGTGATCCCGATCGCCCACTCGCAAGACACCGCCGGCCCGATGGCGCGCACCGTAACTGACGCGGCGCTGCTGCTGGGCGCGCTGACCGGGGTGGATGCGCGCGACCCGGCTACCGCCGCCAGCGAAGGTAAGTTTTTGACCGACTACACCCCCTTCCTGGACCCCGACGGCCTGCGCGGGGCGCGCATCGGGGTGGCGCGCAGCTATTTCGGCTTTGACGCACGGGTAGATGCGATCATGGAGCTTGCCCTGCAAGCGCTGCGGGAGGCCGGGGCCGAGCTGATCGACCCGGTCAAGGTGGTGGAAGAGCGCCGGCTGGGGCGGGCCGAGAGCGCCGTGCTGCACTACGAGTTCAAGGCTGACCTGGACGCCTACCTGGGTTCGCTCGGCCCTGAAGCGCCGGTGCATTCGATGCAGGATGTGATCCGCTTCAACGAAACGCACAAGCAGCGGGTAATGCCTTATTTTGGCCAGGAACGTATGCTGGCGGCGGTCAAGCGCGGCTCGCTGCGCTCGAAGGGCTACCTGCGGGCGCTGGAGACCTGCCGCAAACTGGCCGGCGAAGGGCTGATGCAGGTGATCGAAGCGCAGCGCCTGGACGCCATTGTCGCCCCCACCGGCGGCCCGGCGTGGCTGATCGACCTGGTGAACGGCGACCAGTATACCGGCGGCGGGTTCTCCAGCCCAGCGGCGGTGGCAGGCTTCCCGCACATCACCGTCCCAGCCGGGTTTATCTGGGGACTGCCGATCGGTTTGTCGTTCTTTGGCGCTCCGTGGAGTGAAGGCGGGCTGCTGCGCCTGGCCTATGCCTACGAGCAGGCCACCCGGCAGCGCCGCCCGCCGCGCTATCTGCCCACTGCGGAGCTGTAGATGGCCGATCTGCCGCTGAAATCCCCGGTGTATGCCAATATCTTGAACCAGGCCGACGCGCTGGAGCAGGTGCTGGATTACCAGCTGACCCACGGCCAGGCGGCGCTGGCCCCGGCGGCGCGGGCGCTGGTCAACGCTTCGCGGCTGGTGGTGGTCGCCAGCGGCGCGTCCTACTCGGCCTGCACGGCTTTTGTGTACCGGCTGGCGGCTGCCGGGGTGGCCTCGGTGCAGGAAGAAGGGGGCGAGTTTCTGCATTACACCGCCCGCGGGTATCCGGTGCGCTCGGTTTTTGTGTTCGTCTCGCGTTCGGGCGAGAGCGTGGAGATTGTGCGGGCGCTGGAGGCGTTGAAACGGCCGGGGCACATCACCATCGGGGTGACCAACGAACCGGGCAGCCGGCTGGCGCGCGAGTGCGACCTGCCGGTGCTGATCCACGGCCCGTCGGATCACCAGATCTGCATCCAAACCTATGCTACCACGCTGCTGACCCTGTACCTGCTGGCGATGGCGGTGATCGGCGTGCCTAGCAGCGAGTACGCACCCGGCCTGGCGCAGATGGTGCAGGCGGTGCGCAGCACGCTGGCGGAGTATCAGGAGCGCAGCGCGGCCTGGGCCGAGCAGCTGCGGGCGTACCAGGCGATCTACCTGCTGGGGCGTGGGCTGTCGTATGCCTCGGCGCAGCAGGGCGCGCACGTGCTGCACGAGATGGCGCGCTTCCCGGGGATCGCCTACAGCAGCGGCGCCTTCCGGCACGGTCCATGGGAGGCGGTTGACGAGAACTCTCGGGCGGTGGTGTTCGCCCCCACCGATCACACCCTGCCGCTGAACCTGGCTTTGGCAGGCGACCTGGTGCGGCTGGGCGGCGAAGTGGCCCTGGTGACCTCGAATAAAGGCCCGCTGCCGGCCGGGGTGGAAGCGTGGCGAGTGCCGGCAATCGAACCGGCGCTGGCGCCGTTCCTGGAGATCCTGCCGGTGGAATTCCTGGCCTACCAGCTGGCGCTGTGGCGCGGGCTGACACCCGGGGCCTACCGAGCCTCGCGCCAGGTGACCACCTCCGAGACCGGCATCTGGCCGGAAGCGAGTGAATGAAACAAATTTTGCTTATTGGCAGGAGCGCTGCACCATGATAATATTCTGCTCCTAGGTACCTGTTTGTCCGGTTGGGAAAGCCATCGAAAGCGGCTCACGGTAGGTTGCCGTGGGCTGTTTTTATTTTCCCGGGACTGGCAGGGGTAAATTCGATCAGTAGTATGAAGTAAGAAGGAGTTTCCACAATGTCTGAACGCACCACCGGTACCGTTAAATGGTTCAACGGCAGCAAGGGCTACGGTTTCATCTCCCGCGATGGCGGCCCGGATGTATTCGTGCATTTCTCTGCCATCCAGGGCGATGGTTACCGCAACCTTGAAGAAGGCCAGGCTGTTGAGTTCTCGATCGAGAAGGGCCCCAAGGGCCTGCAGGCTGCCAACGTCGTTGTAACCCGCTAACGCCGGGATTAGCTTAAACATAGAGACCGGCCGGCTGCGTTTTGGCGCAGCCGGCCGGTTTTTGTTTGCCTTACTCCTGCCCGGTTGGTGGAGTGACCGGCGGCAGCCAGCGCAACCGGTCAGCCGGCGGCGGCGATCAGCAGCACCCCGGCGAAGATGACCGCCGCGCCCAGCACGCGCCGGCGGCCCAGCGGTTCGCCGAGCAGCTTCCAGCCCGCCAGCGCGCCGATCACCACGCTGACTTCGCGCACTGCGCCGCCGTAGCTGAGCGGGGCGATGGCGTAAGCGTTCAGCACCAGGGTATACGCGCCCAGGTTGAGCAGCCCGACCAGGGCGATGCGCCGCCAGCGCCGGCGGGCGGTGGACCACAGGGCGGGCGCGCCGCAGCGGCGCAGCGCCAGCGGGAAGTACAGCAGCCCGGTGAGCGCCAGCACCAGCAGTGAATATCGGCTGGGTGGCGCGTGGCGCACGGCTGCGCCGTCCAGCGCAGAATAGATCGAGATCATCAGCGCCACTAGCAGGGCCAACCCGCTGCCGCCTGGGGCGCGGCGGAGCAACCTGCCGGCAGGCTCGCCGGCCGCGTTTGCTGCGGGCGCCTGGCGCGGCTGGGACAGCCAGCCGCTGCTGCCGGTGATCAGCAGACCGCCGAGCAGCACGCCCAGCCCGGCGGCGCCGCCCGAGGTGATGCGTTCGCCCAGGAACAGCCAGGACCACAGCGCCAGCAGGGCCGGGGCCGCGCCGCGCGCCAGCGGGTAGACCAGCGAGAAATCGCCCACGGCATAGGCGGAGACCAGCAGGGCGGTATAGGCGGTTTCGACCAGCGCGGAGAGCAGCAGCAGCGGCAGGACTGCGGGCGGCAGGA
>JBJSYW010000606.1:0-4959 GCA_046089985.1 Chloroflexota bacterium | reverse complement strand
GTGCAGGCGCGCGCGGTGGTGCAGGCGCGCGCGGTGGTGCAGGCGGCGCCGCGCTCGCCCGGCGGTGAGGTGTACCTGCAGGCGCCGGACATCCGCCTGGAAGCGCGCCTGGGCGACCTGCCGCCGGCGCACCCGCTGCGCCGGGCGGTGGAACTGGTGCAGCAGGCGCTGGGCGGCGAACAGCTGCCAGCCTGCCGCGTGCGCGTCAGTTCCACCATCCCGGTCGCCTCCGGGTTGGGGTCGGGGGCAGCGGTTTCGGTGGCGCTGGTGCGGGCGCTGAGCGCCTTTGCCGGGCGCCCGCTGCCGGATGAGCAGGTCTCGGCGCTGGCGTTTGAGGTGGAGAAGCTGCACCACGGTACGCCGTCGGGGATCGACAACACGGTGATCACCTTCGCCTGCCCGGTGTACTTCGTACACGGCCGGCCAATCGAGCGGCTGCGTCTGCCGCAGGGCTTTACGATCGTGGTCGGCGATACGGGCATCTACAGCCCGACGGCAGTGGCGGTGGGCGACCTGCGCCGGGCCTGGCAGGCCGAGCCGGGACGCTGCGAGCCGCTGTTCGACGCCGCCGGGCGCATCGCCCAGGCGGCCCGGGCGGCGATCGAGGCCGGTCACCCCGAAACGCTGGGCGGCCTGATGGATGAGAACCATGTCCTGCTGCAGCAGATGGGCGTGTCTTGCCCGCAGCTGGACGAGCTGACCGCCGCGGCGCGCGCCGGTGGAGCGCTGGGGGCCAAGCTCTCGGGCGGCGGGCGCGGCGGCAACATGATCGCCCTGGTGGACGAGGCGCGGGCGGCGCAGGTGCAGCAGGCGCTGCTCTCGGCGGGGGCGGTGCGCGCCTTCATCACGCACATCGGGGCATAGCAGGCGGCGGATGGAGACGATGGCGCAAGGCGAATTGATCTTTTTGAAGCTCGGCGGTTCGTTGATCACCGATAAGCGCCAGGCGCACACAGCGCGCCTGGAGACGCTGGCGCGGCTGGCCGGCGAGACGGCCGCCGCGCTGCAGGCGCAGCCCGGGCTGCGCCTGGTGCTGGGGCACGGCTCCGGGTCGTTTGGGCACGTCCCGGCCCGGCGCTATGGTACGCGGCAGGGGGTGCGCACGGCCGACGACTGGCGCGGATTTGTGGAAGTCGGGCGTGAAGCGGCCGCGCTAAACCGGCTGGTGATGGACGCACTGGCGGAAGCCGGGGCGCCGGTGGTGGCCTTTCCCCCCTCGGCCTGCGTGAGCGCCGCAGACGGGCAGGTGCGCGCCTGGAACCTGGCGCCGCTGCAGGCGGCGCTGTCGCACGGGCTGGCGCCGGTGGTTTTCGGCGATGTGGTCTTCGACGAGCAGCGCGGCGGAACGATCCTGTCCACCGAAGATCTATTCACCCACCTGGCTGCCGTGCTGCGCCCGCAGCGCGTGCTGCTGGCTGGGATCGAGCCGGGAGTGTGGGCCGATTTCCCAGACTGCACCCGGCTGGTGGAGACGATCACCCCCGGCACGCTGGCCCAGGCGGCCGGCGGGCTGCACGGTTCGGCCGCCACTGATGTGACCGGCGGGATGGCCAGCAAGGTCGAATTGAGCCTGAGGCTGGCCGCGGCTGTGCCCGGGCTGGAGGTGCGCATCTTCTCTGGCGAACAGCCCGGCGTGCTGCAGCGCGCCCTGGCGGGCGAACCGGCCGGGACGCTGATTACCGCCGCACCCTGACATCTGCCGCCGCCAGGACGGCGGGAAGCCTGTTACCGCTGTGGCATGAGGCCCGCGCCCAGCGGTTAATAGCCGTGGGCGGCCCGCCAGGCCTTGATCTCGGCGGTATGCTCGGCTTCATGGCCGAAGCTGTCGCCGCGGATCCACTCCCACAGTGGCGAGCCTTTCAGCCAGGCGTAGCGCTGCGGGTCTTCGAAATCGGCGTCGGCCAGGCTGTCCACGCGCCGGATGGTCTGCTTGCGCACCGCTGCCAGGTCGTCCAGCACATCGTCGAGCGGGCGCGCCCGGCCGATCGCCTGCCATTGGGCGTTGGTGTCATCCACCGGGTCGTCGTTTAGCAGGCGCGAATCGGGTTTTTCGCCGCGCGCCGCCTGCCACAGCAGCTTGACCAGTTCGGCCTCCCAGGCGCTGACGTGGTGCAGCAGGTCTTTGATCGACCATTCGCCGGTTACACCTGGTTCCTGCATCTGCTCGTCGCTCAACCCGTCGATTGCCTCCAGCAGGCGCTCGCGCTCGTCTTCCAGGGCATCCAGGATCTCATCTTTGTTCATTGTGGCTCACTCCATTGTTTCCGGATCACTGTTCAGGTCGGTTACGAACTGGCGGACGGCCTGGTTGAACACGGGCGTGTTCTCCAGGTTGGGCAGGTGACCGGCGTTGGAAAGCACCTGCAGCTCGGCCCGCCGCAGCTGCGCCGCCATGCCCTCGGCTTCTTTCAGCGGAATGATCTGGTCCTCTCGCCCGTGGACGATCATCACCGGCACATTGATCTGTGACAGGGTGGCGGTCGAGTCGACCCGGTCGCGCAGTGCGGCCAGATCGCCCAACACGCCCTCCAGCGAGGTAGCAAGCAGGATCTGGCGCACCTGCTGCACCAGCTCGGGGCGCTGTTCGTAGCTGAGCGGGGCCAGCATCTTGGGCAGCATGCCCTCGACGATGGCGCTCACGCCGCGGGTGCGGGCGGTTTCGATCGCCGCATCGCGGGCGCGGCGGGCTTCGTCGGAATCGGCGGCGGCGCGGGTGGCGGTCAGGATCAGCCCGCACAGCCGGGCGGCATAGCGCCGCCAGAAGGCGAAGGCGACATACCCGCCCATTGACAGCCCGCACAGCACCACCGGCTGGTCGATGTGCAGCGCATCCAGGAAGGCGTTCAGGTCGTCGGCCAGCAGGTCCATATTGTATGGCCCGGGGACCGGGTCTGACTCGCCGTGGCCGCGCAGGTCGACCGCCAGCACGCGGTACTGGCCGGACAGCGCCAGCGCCTGCGGCGCCCACAAGCGCCGGTTCAGCGGGTAGCCGTGCACAAACAGCAGCGGCTGACCGGCGCCTTCATCGGTGTATGCCATTGAAAAACCGTTGACGTGAATCGTTTTGCTCACCTGGCCTCCTTATCCTCCTCGCGCTTCCCTGGCGGGTAGTATACCGCAGCCGCACCCAGAAGGCAGCCGATTTCCAGCCGGTTTTTCACGGCCGGCCCGCTCCGGTCGCTCGCTCTCCGCCCCGCCGGGCGATTCAGCCGCCGTCGGGATCCAGGCGGTGGGCAAACAGAGTGCGCGCCGAACGGCCGGGGACCACCTCAGCTACCCCGATACCATCCACTTCGGCCGGCACCGGCAGGCGCGTCTGCATGCAGAGCGCCACTGCCCGGCTGACCCCTTCCTGGCTCAACCCAAAGGCCACCGTGCAGTGCGGCACCCACGCCCCCACCCGGTAATACTCCCATGGCTGCACCGCGTAGCGGTCGAAGATCAGGTTGAAACGCTCATGCAGCTCAAGCAGCGGGCGCGAGGGGGTGGCGCCGAAGAACACAACCCCCTCCGCGTTGGGGAAGACCCCGATATGGGTCAGCGCCACCGGCAGCGGGCAGGTTTGCCGCGCCAGCTCCTGCAGGTCCGGCCACAGCCGGGCGCTGTCCAGTTGGTCGGCGATGCCCAGGGTGATGTGCGGGGAAAAGCCCTCCCCCAACATCGAGCGGCTCACACCGGCGTCGGCCAGCGCCTGCCAGACCCCGCGCAGCAGGGCCTCGGTGCGCGCATCCAGGTACAGCTCAATGGCGAATGGCATTCAGGCGGCCTTCTGCACCAGCTGGCTGTGGAAATAGACCACCCACGGCCCGCAGCCCTGGATAAAGGGCTGGATCAGGGCCTGCTCGGCCTGGATGGTGTGGTTCAGATCGTGCCCGGCCCACTCGTGCAGCATCTCACGCAGCGTCACCGGGCCGAGCTCGGCGTGGCGCACGCGGCGGTCATAGTCGGCTGGGGTCAGCGCGGCCAGCATCTCCAGCGACTGGCGGCGCAGCCCGGCGAACAGCGCCGCCACCTCGCCGGCCGGGCGGGCCCGGTCAACCGGGGCGCCGTCGGTGGCGGGGTTGAAGGCGGGGAAATCCTGCCCGGACAGGAAGGCGCGCAGCCGGCTCTGGAACAGCTGCTCGACGTCGATCATATGGTACAGGCACTCGAGCGCCGACCATTCCCCTTCGGCGGGGGCCAGCGCCAGCAGTTCGGGCGGCGTGCTCTCGGCCAGCTGCTGCCAGCGGGCCGGCATGGTGGTCAGGATGCTGTTGACCCAGGTCATAAAGGCTTGCATAGCGGCTCCTCCGATCGGTGGCTCATCTCATCAAGGATAACAGAATTGGATCTGCAGTTGGTTGGCAGGATTGTAGAGCTGGGCGCAGTCGCTGCTGCCCCAGATGTCGGTCAGGCTGTTGAAACTGGTGCTGCCGCAGCTGACGTCATCCACATTGTTGGTGTAGACAAAACAGAAATCGTCCGCCGGCAGGCTGAAGTTGGGGAAGATGAACACCTTGGACGGGTTGTTTTTAGAAACCAACCGCCAGCCAGTCAGGTTGACCGGCGCGGCGCCGCCGTTGGCGATCTCCACGTATTCCTCGGCGATCTCGGCTGTGCCCGGCTCCCAGTAAACGTCGGCCACATACACCCCGGCCGGCGGGTTGGTGGGCGTTGGGGGGCGGGCGGTGGCGGACGCAGCCGGGCGGGTGATGGTAGCCGGCGGGCCGGCGGTGGGCGATGGGCCGGCGGTGGGCGACGGCCCGGCGGTGGCGGATGGGCTGGGAACGGCCGGTGTACCGGCGGTTACCGAAGGGCCGGCGGTGGCGGTTTGCCCGCTGGTGGCAGTTGGCCCGGCGGTGGGCGTCGGGCTGAGGGCCGGCGCAAGGGTCGGGGAGGCGGTGAGGCTGGGGGCAGCAGTGGGTGCGAAGGTGGCTGCCGGGAGAGGGGTGAGGCTGGGGGCCAGCGCCATTACCTGCG
>JBJSYW010000605.1:0-4835 GCA_046089985.1 Chloroflexota bacterium | reverse complement strand
TGCTCTGCCAGTTGAGCTACTGGCCTAAGTTCTTCATTCCCGGGCGGGTGATCCGGCGGACCGGATCACCCGCCCGGGACAGTTTCAAAGTACTACTTGGTCTCGCGGTGCGGGGTGTGCTTGCGGCAGCGCGAGCAGAATTTCTTCAGTTCCATGCGGCCCGGATCGTTGCGGCGATTCTTTTCGGTGGTGTAGTTGCGCTCTTTGCACTCCGTGCAAGCCAGCGTGATCACCGGGCGTACGTCTTTCTTGGAAGCCATTGCAGATACCTATCGCCGCCGGAGCAGCGCCCTTCCTTAGTCCAGGATCTTGGTGATGACACCCGCGCCGACGGTCAGGCCGCCTTCACGGATAGCGAACTTGGAGCCCTGCTCCAGCGCTACCGGCACGATCAGTTCAACCTCGAGGTTGACGTTGTCGCCCGGCATAACCATTTCAACGCCTTCCGGCAGCTTGATGTTGCCAGTCACGTCCATGGTGCGGATGTAGAACTGCGGGCGGTAGCCGGTGAAGAACGCTTTGTGGCGGCCGCCTTCTTCCTTGCGCAGCACGTACACTTCGCTCATGAAGCGCTTGTGCGGGGTGATGCTCTTGGGCTTCGACACCACCATACCGCGCTCCACGTCGGTGCGCTCGATACCGCGCAGCAGCAGGCCGCAGTTGTCGCCCGCCATGCCTTCGTCGAGCTGCTTGTGGAACATTTCCACGCCGGTCACTACCGAGGTCATGATCTCGTCGCGCAGGCCGACGATTTCGACCGGCTCAGAGACACGCACTTTGCCACGATCGACGCGCCCGGTCACCACGGTGCCGCGGCCCTTGATCGAGAAGACGTCTTCCACCGGCATCATGAACGGTTTGTCGATGTCGCGCACCGGCTCGGGGATGTACTCGTCGACCACGCGCATCAGCTCTTTGATGCATTCGTACTCGGGAGCGTTCGGGTCTTTGCTGGCGCACTCCAGGGCGTGCAGGGCCGAGCCGCGCACGATCGGGGTGCTGTCGCCGGGGAAGCCGTACTCGCTCAGCAGCTCGCGCAGCTCCAGCTCAACCAGCTCGAGCAGTTCGGGGTCGTCCATCATGTCAACCTTGTTCAGGAAGACCACGATGGCGGGCACTTCCACCTGGCGGGCCAGCAGGACGTGCTCACGGGTCTGCGGCATCGGGCCGTCGGGGGCAGCCACCACCAGGATAGCGCCATCGACCTGCGCCGCGCCGGTGATCATGTTCTTGATGTAGTCACGGTGGCCCGGCATGTCGACGTGGGCGTAGTGACGCTTGGCGGTCTGGTACTCGACGTGGGCGATGTTGATGGTGATGCCGCGGGCTTTTTCTTCCGGGGCGTTGTCGATAGAATCAAAGGCACGGTATTCGCCCAAGCCATTCAAGGCGCAGAACTTGGTGATCGCGGCAGTCAACGTGGTTTTACCATGGTCGATGTGACCCATGGTGCCCACGTTCATGTGCGGCTTGCTGCGATCAAATTTTTGCTTTCCCATGCGATTAGTTCTCCTTCTAGTTCATCGACTGGCTTTTGGCAATCAGAGCCCTCAATGGGATTTGAACCCATGACCCCGTTCTTACCAAGAACGTGCTCTACCGACTGAGCTATGAGGGCATTTGCCTGAAGTTGACGCGTTGAAAGGCGTTCAGCACACCTTTCAATATAGTGGGCGGTGAAGGATTCGAACCTCCGAAGGGCGTCGCCCAACTGATTTACAGTCAGTCCCCGTTGGCCACTTGGGTAACCGCCCCAACTATATGATCGGCCGTCGCCGGCTTGAGATCAAAGCCGACTTCCTTTCGGTGAAGTCGCCCTTGATCGCCAGCCATCAACGGAAGCCGACGACGGGAATCGGACCCGTGACCTACCGCTTACAAGGCGGTTGCTCTACCAATTGAGCTACGTCGGCGTAAAATTTCTAAGGTGCCTTTCGTAAAGCGAATGGCATTATACCAGAGGGGTCCCAGGGCGACAAGGTGTTTTTCAATCTTGCTGCGATGAATTTTTTCTGGTCTAATGACCGGTCGCTTGACCGGCTGTAACAGGCGCTTTCGTTTCTGTCACGGCGCAAAAGTTTATCAGGCTTTGCCGGAAGAGTCAAGTGCTCGGGCGGTGCAATTTACACCCGAAACGGTTCCGGGTCGCCGGCGTAGATTTTATCCAGGATGCGCAGCTCGCGCTGTTTGATCGTCTTGACAAAATGGTCGATATCGCGCATCGGCCGACTGGCCTGGTAGCCGCGCTCCATAAAGCTGTGCAGTTCGCCCCAGCCCAGCTTATACGCCGGCCCGCGCGCCAGCTTGATGCTCATCGCTACCATCGGGTAGTGCGCCCCGCGCGCCGCTTCGTCCAGCACCGCCCCCAGCAGGTCGATCTGCTTGCGCCGCTCGGCGTAGTTGTCGCACAGCCGGTAGCCCTCGGCGTAGGCGGCTGCATCGATCTCCTCCGTCACCCCCAGCCGCTCCACCAGCGCCTGCAGTAGTTCATCATCCAACCGGTAGGTCAGGCGGTTAAGATACAGCGTGTCGCCCAGCAGCTGCAGCATCGTCTCCGGCAGGTAGCGGGTTAGCATGCTGTACATGCGCTCGGCGTCGTGGTCACGCTGGCTGAAATCGCTGGCGGCGTAGATGTCGCTCAGAAAGAACTCGCACGCCTGGCGGTACTGCGAGTTGCCCAACAGGTCGCGGTAGGTGCGCTGCAGGCGCTCCGACTGCCAGCGCCGCAGCCGCTCCAACTGCCCGGTCAGCCCGGCAACCGCAATCGCCTGGCGGCGGGCGTCTTCCTGCTTCTGCAGGTCGAGCAGGATCTGCATAAACGATTTCGGGGCCGGCTCTGGCATAGGCGCTGCACTCCCCCCGCTCAGCGGTTCAATTCTTTCAAACGCTGCAGCCCGTCAAGCCCTGCCAGCACCAGCGCCTGGCAGCCGGCGCGCAGCGCCAGCCCGCCTTCGGGGTGCAGGCGGGTCTGCCCGTCTTCGATATAGCTGATCACCGACAGGTTCAGCCGGCTCTCCAACTGCTGCACGGTCAGCCCGTCCAGCGCCGAGCCGGCGTGCACCTCCACCTGGCTGATGTGCAGCAGGCGGTCGCCCCCGTAGAACGACGATTTGACGTCCACGCGCATCGCCGCCGCGGCGATGGTCGGCGCGGCCAGCGCCGAGACGCTGTAGGCGGTCTGGATGCCGAAGCCCTGCTCGATGCGCCGCGCCAGGTCGGGGTCGAACATGCGCATCACGATCTTGGCCTCCGGGTTCAGCTCGCGCGCGTCCAGGGCCACATCCAGGTTGGTCAGTTCGTCGTCGGTGCAGGGGATCACCGCATCGGCGCGCTCGATGCCCGCTTTCAGCAGCGTCTCCTGCCGGCGGGCGTCCGCCAGGATCACCGGGATGCCCAACTCCAGCGCCTTGGCTACGAAGCGCCCCTCGCCGTTCTGGTCGACAGCGATCACTTCGCGCCCCAGCTTGAGCAGTTCGAGCGCCACGCGGTAGCCGGTCTTGCCAAAGCCGCAGATGATCACATGCCCTGAGAAGGTAGATGCCACAGCCGCCTGCCATTTCTGCCCGCGCTCGTTTTTGTTGGTCAGCGCAGCGCCAAAGTGGATGAACCCGTCCACGACCGCAAACAGCCCGGCGATCGGGATGATGAAATACAGCGCCTGTAACAGGCCGTTCTCGGGGAAGTCAAGCGAGCCTTGCAGGAACAGCAGGGTGAAACTGGCGTACAGCGCCTGCTGGAAGCTGATCGCCTGCCCGGTGTGCGGGTCGCGGTACAGCAAGGCAAAGATCACCGCGCCGCCCAGCACGATCACCAGGAACAGCAGCAGCGAGCTGCGCGATTCCTTCAGCAGCACCGCCGCGTCGCGGGCCTGCGCCCGCAGCGCGCGCCGCCAGGTCAGGCGAAGGGGGGCGCGTCCGTCGATCATAGCAATGCCCTGATTCTACATGCGTTCATCAAATTGTGCGGGCGAATCCGGCCGCCGGTCGGGTCATATGGTCCGATTCGCGACCTTGCCGCTTTACCCGGTTTCGAGTAGGATTGAGTGCGTATGAATGCGACTGAACACCGCTTTGTGCCTGGGTGGTTGATCGCCGGTGATCTGCTGGCGATTGCCCTGGTGACCCTGTTTGGCTTCGCCACCCACGGCGAGCTGGGCAGCGCTGGGACGCGCATGCTGACCACCTTCGTCCCGCTGTGCCTGGGCTGGATGGCTGCGGCTCCGGCGCTGGGTCTGTTTAACCGGGCAGCAGCCGGAGACCCGCGCCAGTTGTGGCGCCCGCTGTGGGCCATGCTGCTCGGCGGCCCGCTGGCAGCCTGGCTGCGGGCCGCCTGGCTGGGCGCAGCGGTGCTGCCGGTGTTTGTCTTCGTTCTCAGCGGGGTGGGCGCCCTGGGCCTGCTGGCCTGGCGGGCGCTGGCCCTGATCTTTCTGCGCCGCCAGGCGGCGCGCAGATAAGGCTGATGCATGGATGAAGCTGGTCTGATCCACGATGCACAGGGCGGTGACCTGGACGCATTCAACCGGCTGGTGCTGGCCTACCAGGACCTGGTCTACACCCAGGCCTACCGCATGATGGGCGAGCCGGCTCCTGCCGAAGACGCCGCCCAGGATGCCTTCATCGCCGCCTATCGCAAGCTGGATACCTACCGCGGCGGCTCGTTCAAAGCCTGGCTGCTGCGCATCGTAACCAATATCTGCTATGACGAGCTGCGCCGGCGCAAACGCCGTCCCACGACCCCATTAGAGCCGACCGACAGCGACGATGAGTAGATCGAATCGCCGCGCTGGATGTCTGACCCCGGCGAAACGCCCGAAGCGCGCGCCGAGCGCGCCGAGC
>JBJSYW010000604.1:0-4400 GCA_046089985.1 Chloroflexota bacterium | reverse complement strand
GGTCCCGCTCAGCGGCGGCCAGCCCAGCCAGGCGCGGCTCGATCCACTGCCGCGCCATACGCAGCGCCTGCGCGCAAGCCTGCGGGTCGTCCTCCAGGGCACGCGCGGCCAGCCAGAACAGCTCGCCGGGGTCCAGCGCGTCAAAAACCGGCAGGCCGGGCAGCTGCGGCAGCCAGTCCAGCGCCGCCTGGCGCGCTGCCTGGCGATCGGCCGGGCGAGCGGCACGGCGCAGCAGAAGATCCAGCCAGGCGCAGCGCGCCAGCCACAGGTCATCGTCCGGCAAGAGGCCGGCGGCAGGAGCAGCCGGCGCTGCTTCCGGGCCGGCGGGCGGGCCATCCCAGTCAGGGAGCGGAGCGCCAGGGCCGGCAGGTGCACCTCCCCGGCCGGCAAGCGCTGCGCCTGGCAGCGCAGCGCCCGGCTGAGCCTCTGGCGGCAGGATGCCGGCAGCCGAGACCAGGTCGCCCTGGGCAGCCAGGCATTGAGCTTGAATAGCGCGCAGCGCCGGCAGCAGCGCGCTCAGGCCGCTCTCCTGGCTGAAGCGGATCGCCCGGCTGACCGAGGCCAACGCATCCAGGGCGCTGCCGCGCCAGCGCTCCAGCAGCGCCATGGCGCGGTACGCCTGCACCCGGTACAGATTGTCGCTCTGCGGGGCAAGCCCGGCCAGGCAGGCCAGCAGGCGCTGCTCGGCGCCAGGCAGGTCGCCGCTCAACAGGCACACTAACCCCAGCAAATATTCGGCCTGGCTGCGCCCGGCCCGGTCGCCCAGTTCCTGGGCGGCCAGCAGCCCGGTCTCGGCCGCCCGGCGGGCCTGCACAAACTGGCCGCGCCGCAGGTACAGCAGGCCCAGGTCGCAGGCCACCCCGGGAGAAAGGCGCTTCAGGCGGTCGCGCAGCGTGATTTGCAGCGCCTCCTCATAGCAGGCGAGCGCGGCTTCGCCCTGCTGCTGCAGCTCATTGGCCGTGCCCAACGCCACCAGCCCCACGGTCACCAGGTAGGCGTCGGCGCTCAGCCGCGCCAGCCGGATACCGGTCTCGGCCGCCGCGCGGGTGCGCTCCAGGTCGCCACGGGCGAAGTGCAGCTCGGCCAGGCGCAGGTGGGCGGCGGCCGCCAGCCCGGGGAAGACCTCGGCCGAAATCGACGGCAGCGCCAAAGTGGGCGGCTCCATCGCCGCTTCCAACTCGCCCAGGTGCTCAAGAAAGAATGACAGCTCGATCTGCGCGGCAGCCAGAGCATTGGTGAGCGTTTCAGGCGGGTTGGGCTGGCTGAGGCGCGCCTGCTGCAGTTCAAGCTGGGCCAGGTGGAAGAAGTTGCGCCCGGAGGCGAACTGCCCGGTGCGCGCATAAAACAGCGACAGGGCGCGCGTGGCCTGGAACAACAGGCTGAAGAAACCCGACTCGAGCGCCCAACGGCCGGCCGCTTCAAAATTGCCCTGGTCGGGCAGCAGATCCTGGGCCGCGCTCGGCAGTTCGTGCAACTGCGGCTCGCTGCGGGCCAGTTCGGCCAGATAGTAATTGGCATGGCGGTGGCGCAACTGCTCGCTCTCCAGCGGCAGGTCGGGCAAGCGGGCGCTGACCAGTTGGAAAAGCGCCGGGTGCAGGCAGAAACGACCCGGCCCAAGCGGCTGCAGCAGCGAGCGGTCGAGCAAGATGGAGAACTGCCCACCGCTGATGCCGGCCACCTGCTCGGCCGAGCGGCGCACAAAGCTGCCGCGGAAGACGGTCAGCCCGGCCAGGGCCAACTGCTCATCGGAGCGCAGCCCCTGCCACATCTCGTCAAATACCAGCCCCAGCCCGGAGGTCAGGCGCGGCGCGGCGCTGTGCTCATCCGGCGGGGTGGAAAGCAAGCCGGTCTGCAGGCGCTCCAGCAGGTCCGGCAGAGGATGCTCGCGCACCAGCAGCGCCGCCAGCTCCACCGCCAGCGGGGAGCCCCCCAGGCAGCGGCAGATCCCGGCTGCCGCCGGGAGATCGTCGGGGGTGAGATGGAAAGCCGGGAAGACGCGCCGGGCGCGATCGTCGAAGACGCGCAGCGCCGGACTGTCGAGCAGAGCAGCCCAGGCGGCTTCGTCGGGGGGCAGCGCCAGCCCGTCCAGGCGCAGCACAGTTTCACCGGGCAGCCCCAGCGGCTTCAGGCTGGTGACCAACCAGTGCAGGTTGGGTGCGGCCTGCGAGGCGCGCTGCACAAGCTGCACGCCGGGCGGGAGGCGCGCCAGGTCGTCCAACACGATCAGCGCGTTGCGTCCGGCCAGCGCCTGCACCAACTGCTCGCGCAGCGGCCGCCGGCCGCGGAAGGGGATATCCAGCGCAGCGCCCACCGCCTCGGCCAGCGCCTCCTCCGCCAGGTCCAGCGCCTCGCCTGGTGAAGCCGGCGGCTCCAGCGGGCGCAGATCAGGCAGCGAGACAAACCAGGCCCCATCCGGAAAGCCGCCGGCCAGTTCCAGGGCGGCTTCCAGCGCCAGGCGCGTCTTGCCGATCCCGCCCGGGCCGGCCAGCGTGACCAGCGGGAACTCTGCGCTGCACAGCAGTTGGCACAGGTGGGTCAGCTCTTCCTGGCGGCCATAAAAGGGGGTCAGGGCGCGCGGCAGACTGCCGCTGCGCCGCAGCGCCTGCGGCGGCAGTTCCAGCCGGCCGAGGGCCTGCTCGTACAACTCCTGGCTCTCGACCGCCGGAGGGGGCTGGCGGTTTTCAGCCAACGCCCGGCGCAGCAGGCTGAACTGGCGCGCCGCGCTGCCGCGCTGCCCCAGCGAGAGGTACAGGCGCATGGCGCCGCGGTGGGCTTCCTCGTTCCAGGGCTGCAGATCCAGCATGTGCTGCAGCGCGTCCAACGCGGCGTATGCATCGCCGCGCTGCCGGCAGCGCTCGGCCAGGCGAAGCAGGAACTGGGCCGCCAGAGCGAGCAGTTCACCGCGTTTGCGTTCCAACCAGGCATCGAACTGCGGGGCGTACAACACCCGTACGCCCTCCATAAACCGGCCGCGCGCCAGCGCCGGCAGCAGGCGCTCATCCAACTCGCCGGTTTGCCCGGGCAGCCCGGCGGCGGCCTGGCGCAGCAGGCGCAGGTCAAACCAGGCGATCGCCTCCTGGCGCAGCTCGATGGTGCGCCGGCTGATGCACAACAGGTCAGGGAAATCCTTGTTCAGGTGGTAGAGCACATCGCGCAGGTTGCGCAGCGCCAACTCACGGCTGACATCCGGCCAGAACAGCCGGGCCACCTCCTGACGGGCGTGCCCGCCGCTCTCCACCGCCAGGAAACAGAACATCGCCAGGGCCTTTACAGACACAAAACCCAGGTAGGGCCGGTCGTCCACCCAGACATCCGGTGCGCCCAACAGTTCAAGGCGGATCTGCATCCTGTTACCCTCGCACCTCAAGGATCCGGCCAATGGCGCCGGTAAACGTATTGTATTCGATAACCGGCGCTTTGCGGCCGCGCCCGGCAGTTCGTAAACGTTTCGGTCATCACAATATCGACGTTCTATCGACGGTAAAATAATTCATTTATTGGTATCATACCCTTACAGTATACTTAGGGGAGTATTCCGTATGACGAGGACGCCTATGTCAACCAAAATCCTGCTGGCCGACGACCATGTCCTGCTGCGGCAAGGCATCCGCCAGTTGATCCAAACCGAGCCCAGCTTTGAAGTGGTGGCTGAGGCAAACGACGGCCGCGAAGCGGTCGAGATGACCGAACAGTTGAATCCGGATGTGTTGGTTTTGGATGTCATGCTGCCAGAGTTGAATGGGCTGGAGGTGCTGCGGACAGTCAAGACCACCCGCCCGGAGATCAAGGTGGTGATGCTTTCAGCCTATCACGACGAGGAATACGTGCGCGAATCGCTGCGCTACGGCGCCATCGGCTACGTACTGAAAGATACCCCCTTCGCCGAGCTGCTGCACGCCATCCGCGAAGCGCTGATGGGGCATTACTACCTGTGCCAGCCATTCAACCAACATGCCATCAACGCTTATATCGGCGGGCGGGTCGAGCGCTCGGCCGACAGCTTTGAATCGCTGACCACCCGCGAGCGCCAGGTCTTCAAGCTGACCGCCATGGGCATGACCAGCGGGCAGATCGGGATCCAGTTGAAGATCAGCCCGCGCACCGTGGAGGTGCACCGGGCCAACATGATGCACAAGCTGCACCTGCGCACGCATGCCGAGGTGACCCGCCTGGCGATTAACCGCGGCATCCTATCGCAAGACGAAGTGCTGAACTCGACCGGCTAACTCGCCGGGGCGGCTCAGCCGGCGGCGGGGAAGCTGCCTTCCAACAGGCGCTCCAGCACCGGCGTGACGCCCCAGTACGCCTTGAGCGCCCGGTATTCGGCGATCGCCGTCGGGCTGCCGGGCGCGCCGGTTTTCACCGCCCGCACCATCAAGTTGCGGGCGGTGTGTTCAGTG
>JBJSYW010000603.1:0-2784 GCA_046089985.1 Chloroflexota bacterium | reverse complement strand
TGATCATCCCGTTGACGTCGTCGGTGCTGACCCGGGTGTAGGTGAACGGCCCGGCGGCAGCCCGTCCCGCCATCGCGCCGAAGGTGTTGTGCTCGCCCAGGGTGGTACCCAGGATCGGGGCGGTCTTGATTTCGATATCCGGCACAAAGCTCTTGGCCCAGTTACCGCAGTGGAACAGCACGCACTTGTCGGGGTCATCGGCGTAGTTGTTGTTCCAGTCCACCAGCGCCCCGGGGAAGCCGGAAGCCAGCTGCAGGGCGTACATCGAGATCACGCCGGTGATATCCGTCTCGCAGGCCGAGGGCATCAGCTTATCGCTCATCATGCTCATCAACGTGCAGGCATTGACGCCCCAGTTCTTTTGCAGCGAGTTCCAGCACTGCAGGGCGGTGACCTGCAGGTCGTTTTCCTGCATCCATTCGTCGATCACCACGCCCAGGCGGGCCATGCGAACCATCGACGGCGACGGGACGCTGTCGTGCCGGGCATACGCTTCGATCTCGCCCAGGCGCGCCTTGACCCGGCTGTCGCTCTCGCTCAGCTTGCCGGCGCTGCCCAGGATTTCAGACAGGTCGACCGTGGTGACCGAGATGCCGGTGGCCTGCAGCAGCTTTTCGCTGTAGCGCACCGTGTTGAAAGCCCCCGGGCGTGCACCGATCGCCCCCAGGCGGGCGCTGCGCAGCCCCTTGACCACCTGGCACACCGCCGCAAAGTCCTTCAGGTCTTTGCGGAAGCTGTCGGAGAGTGGGTGGACGGTGTGCAGGCGGGTGAGCGAGTATTGGTAGCCGTACTGGCGCAGGTTGTTGCAGGCCGAGATCTTGCCGCAGAACGAGTCGCGCCGCAGCTCAACGTTGAATTTGTCCAGGTTATCCGGGTAGGCCTGCACCAGCACCGGCACGTTCAGCCCGGACAGCTTAATTGTGTCGGCGACGCCCTTTTCGTCGCCGAAGTTGGGCAGGCACACCAGCACGCCGTCGATGCGGTCGCGGTGCTGCTTGAACAGCTCGGCGCACACCCGGGCATGGGCGTAGGTCTCCACTGAACCCAGCTTGGTGTCGTTTTCGCCGACCATGATCGGGGTGATGTCCATCTCGGCGAACAGCTGCAGGATGTCGCGCCGCGCTTCGGTTACCAGGTGGTCGGGGAAGAAATCACGGTTGCCAAAGATCACAGCTAAAGTCGTTTTCATTCGATACTCTCCACTTGTTCAAAAGAATCCCGGCCCGGCCGGGGTAGGGATACCGGAGCGAACTCAGCGCCCGGCAAGCTGGGTTTGCAGGTCTGCCTGGGCGGCCTGCCACCAGGCGATGACCTCGTCGTCGATCAGGGCGGCGTCGCCGGCGGGCAGCGTCCCCTGGCGCAGGTTCCAGTTGACCACGTGACGGGCCCAGTCTTCCAGCGTGCCCTGCCAGCAGAACTCGGGGAAGTCGCGCAGGAAGCGGTCGATTGAGAAGGCCACGTTGTAGCGGGTCAGCGCCGGCAGCAGGCAGGCGCGGATCTCAGGCCGGTCGATTGACAGCAGCAGGTCGCTGGGGATGTGTACAATGCGGGGTTCGACCCCCAGGGCGCGGGCGAACAGCTTCAGGTAGCCGTCATGGGTGGTGAAGGTCGGGTGGGCGCAGGTGTAGTCCTTGCCCAGCGCCTGCGGCGCGTCCACCAGCGCGGCGATCATCCGCCCGGTGTTGAAGGCCGATCCGGCGTGCATCAGCGTGGCGCCGTCGCCGGGGACCATCACCGGATGCCCGGTCTGCAGGCGGCGCAGCATATGCAGCCCCTGGTCGCGCGACATAAACGACAGCAAGAAGCGCGGCCCAAATGAATAGGCCGGGCGGGCGATGGTCAGCGGCAGGCTGCCGGCTTGCGCGGCGGCCTTGAAGAGCGCCTCGCAGCGGCGCTTGTCCGCCGCGTAGGGCGATTGGGTCTCGGGATGCCAGGGATCGTCCTCGCGGAACGGCAGGCGTGACAGCGGGTAGCCGTAGACATCCACCGTGCTGACGAAGATGTACTGGCGCACCCGGCCCTGCACCAGCGGCAGCGCTGCCTGGGCCTGTTCGGGGGTGTAGCAGACGAAATCCAGCACCACATCGGGCTGAAAATCGTCCAGCGCGGCAGCCAGATCGCCGGCGGCGCCGCGGTCACCGCTGTACGTGCGGACCTCCGGGGCCAGTTCGTCAAAGTGGCTGGGGTGTGAGAACACCCCCACCTGATAGTGGCGCTCCAGCAGGTCACTGATGCAGCTGGCCGATAGCGTTCCCGGCCCGCCGATGAAAAAGGCGCGTTTCGACAAAGGACGTTTCTCCTGCCCGAACGGCTGACCGGCTATAACTGGAAGCCCCACGGCCCAGCGACCAGGATCACGTTCGAGTACGGGGTGTACTCGGCGGTGCGGATCACGGCGCGGGTTTCGCCGGTGCGGCGCTTGAACTCGACGTGCGGGATGAACTCGATTGGCGCGTCGGGCAGCAGTTCCTGGATCGCCTGCAGCATGTGCGGGCTGTACTGCTTGATCTCCTCAGCCAGGATGATGCGCTCGACGAACAGCTCGGTCAGCACCACCCGCAGGGTCTGGATGAAGCCCGGCACGCCGCGCTCCAGCGCCAGGTCAATCCGCTCGGTGGTGTCTGGGATCGGGAAGCCGGCGTCGACGATGGTCAGCAGGTCGTTGTGGCCCAGGCTGGCGATGGCGGCCGAGATGGGGTAATTGATTACACCTACCTTTTTCATGGCTTTTCTCCTCTAGAATTATTTGGAACAGTCCAGGCGCCAGCCGGGCGGGCCGCGGCG
>JBJSYW010000602.1:0-10651 GCA_046089985.1 Chloroflexota bacterium | reverse complement strand
CCGGACGAGGACTACCTGACGCTCTACGAACAGGGTCGGCTGACGGGGGAAGCCAAAACCTTGTACGAGACCCTGCTGGACGGTGGGGCGATGAACACCATCGACCTGCGCCGGGCCACGCGCATGACCGCCCCGGGCAGCGACGGGCGCTTCAGCAAGGCCATCACCGATTTGCAGGCCAACTTCAACATCCTGCCGGTGGGCGTTTCTGACGCCGGCGCCTGGCACTACTCCTTTATCTATGACCTGACCACCCGGCGCTTTCCCGACCTGCCCGACCAGGCGCACGCCATCTCTGAGCGCGCTGCACGCCGCCGCCTGGCAGCCGCCTACCTGGCTGCGCTGGGGGCGGTGCAGCCGGCCCAGGCGGCCCGGCTGTTCGGCTGGCGCCCGGCGGAAGCCGGGCAGGCGCTGGACGATTTGCTGGCAGACGGATTGGCGCGCAAGGCGGCGCTGGAAGGCCAGCCGGGGGAGTGGTACGTGCTCAGCGCGCTGCTCTGATGTATAATCAAACCAGGGGGAGGCGAGAGCCATGCATACCCTTCATCCGTCTTAGTGACCCATGGGAGGACGTTGATATGCCAGTACAACCGGAAGATCCGCGCCAGATCACCACCATCGAACGCCATATTATGGATCAGCAGCGTTCGCACCCCGAAGCCACCGGCGTGCTGACCAACCTGCTGTATGATATCGCCCTGGCGGGCAAGGTCATCGCCAGCCGCACCACGCGCGCCGGCCTGGCTGAGATCCTGGGCCGCACCGATGACGTCAACGTGCAGGGCGAGGTGGTGCAGAAGCTGGACCGCTTTGCCGATTCGACCCTTTTCCGCCTGAACGATCACACCGGGCGGCTGGCGGTGATGGCTTCCGAGGAGAACGAGCAGCCGATGCCGATCCCAGACCGCTACCCGACCGGCAAATACGTGCTGATGTTCGACCCGCTGGACGGCTCTTCCAACATCGATTACAACATCCCGATCGGCACGATTTTCGCCATCTACCGCCGGGTCACCCAGGACGGCCCGGGCACGCTGGAAGACTGCCTGCAGCCCGGTCGCAACCTGGTGGCTGCCGGTTACATCATGTACGGTTCCAGCACCATGCTGGTCTACTCGGCCGGGGAGGGCGTGCACGGCTTTACCCTCGACCCGTCGGTGGGCGAGTTCCTGCTCTCGCACCCGAATATCCAGATCCCCGAGCCGCCGGCCTATTTCAGCGTCAACCTGGGCTATCGCAAGTATTGGAGCGAGGGGGTGCGCCAGTACACCGACTACCTGCAGGGACTGGATGGGCAGATTAAGGCGCTCTCGCTGCGCTATGTCGGCTCGCTGGTAGCCGATTTCCATCGCACGCTGCTGTCGGGCGGGGTGTTCTATTACCCGGCCGATTTCAAAGACCCAAAGAAGCCGCAGGGCAAGCTGCGCCTGACCTATGAAGCCAACCCGCTGGCCTTCCTGGCTGAGCAGGCCGGCGGCGCGGCATCGGACGGCACGCAGAACATCTGCGATATCCAGCCCAACTCGCTGCACCAGCGCACGCCGCTGTTCGTCGGCAACAGCCACCTGGTGGAGAAGGCGGTCGAGTTCATCCGCTGCCTGGATCACGTATGAGCGGGAAGATCGAAGCGGCGCTGATGATCGAAGGCCAGGACGGCCTGACCTGGCCGCGCTGGCAGCGCCTGGCCCAGGCGGCCGAGCAGCTGGGGTTTGCCGGTCTGTACCGGTCCGACCATTTCACCAATGCCGACGGGCCGGACCAAGACTCGCTCGAGCTGTGGGTCTCGCTGGCCTGGCTGGCCGCACACACCCGGCGGATCGAGTTCGGCCCGCTGGTCACGCCGGTCTCATTTCGCCACCCGGCGCTGACCGCCCGCATGGCGGCGGCGGTGGATGACCTGTCGGGTGGGCGGTTGACGTTGGGGGTGGGGGCCGGCTGGCAGGCGCGCGAGCATGAGCACTTCGGCTTCGACCTGCTGGACGTCCCGGCGCGCTTCGCCCGCTTTGAGGAAGGGCTGGAAGTTATCACGCGCCTGCTGCGCAGCGATCAGCCGGTGGATTTCGCCGGGGACTATTACCTGCTGAAAGACGCCCTGCTGCTGCCGCGCCCGGCCCGTCCGGGCGGGCCGCCGCTGCTGATCGGCGGCAACGGGCCGCAGCGCACGCTGCCGCTGGCGGCGCGCTATGCCGACGAATGGAACGCGGTCTTTACCCCGCCGCAGGCATTCGCCGAACTGAGCGCCCGCCTGGACGACTTGCTGGTGCAGCGCGGCCGCCGGCCGGAAGCGGTGCGCCGCTCGCTAATGACCACCGTGCTGTATGGGCGGGACGCCGCAGCGCTGCAGCGGCGCGTGGAGCGTTACGGGCGCGGGCAGCACAGCCCAGATGAGCTGCGCCGGCGCGGGCTGCTGGTGGGCACGGCCGAGCAGATCGCGGCGCAGATTGAAGCGTTGGGACAGGCCGGCGTGCAGCGTGTGATGCTGCAGTGGCTGGAGATGGACGACCTGGACGGGTTGGAAGCCGTGGCGCAAGCGATTTACCGGTAAAATGGGCGGCTGTTGGAGGGGCTTACCTGTAAGGAGGTCTAGCGATGAAACGGCAGATGGTTTTTCGTTGGGCGCTGCTGGTGGTCTTGTTGGCGGCGTTTACGATGAGCTGCCGGTTGGTTGACCGGGCGCTGGAACTGCGCGCCATGGCCACCGATATCGGCGGGATGGTAACGGATATCGGCGGGCTAGCTACCGATATCGACCTGGAAGGACTGGCAACCGATATTGACCTGGAAGCGCTTTCGACCGAGATCGATATCGAAGCCCTGACCACGGATATTGACCTGGAGGCGCTTTCGACTGAGATGGGCGGCATCCTGACCGATATGCCGTTCGGCCTCGACCTCCCCACCATGCAGCCGCCCACCCCGAACGGTTTCCCAGCCGACATCCCGGTGTTGAGCGGGAAGATCTTTGAGATGAGCGGCTCGCCCACCCGGCTGGAGTATTCCTGCGATAACGAGGTGACCGAGCTGGTCGACTTCTACCGGCGGGAGATGCCGCTCACCGGCTGGGTGGAGCTGCCGGGCGCGACGGTCACCGAGGACGAGGCCCGTTTAAGCTTCCAGAACGGCGGACGGATTGCCCGGCTGACGATCAGCGCCGATTTCCTGATCGGCACGACGGTCGAGATCACGCTGGAAGGAGGCTAGCCGCCCACCGGTGCAGCCTGTGATGATCCCCCAGCCGGGGGTTGACCCCGGCGGCGCTCCCAGCGGCCGGATCGGCGTCCGGCCCGCCTGGGGTTGGCTGGCCGCCCTGGCTGTGCTGGCAGCCGGCGCAGCGCTGGCCTGCCTGCTGGCAGCCGGGCTGGCGCTGTACCTGGCTGCCGGTGGTCCGCAGCCGCCCGCCGTCGCGGCGCTGCCGGATAGCCCGGGGCCAACCGCCGGCCCGCGCGACGGGTGGGCGACCCCCACCGGCGGCGCCGCACTCAACCCTATGCCCAGCCCTATGCCCAGCCCCACCCCCGGGCCAGGCACGCCGCAGCCTGCGCCGCTGGGGCAGAGCGGAATGCTGAACCCCGCGCCGGGATCGGGCGGTTTGGCAGGCACAGCCGCCCCTGGCCCGAGTGTGCGGATGCAGAGCAGCGCCGGGCAGGTGTATGCCGAGCGGGATGGGGTGCCGCTGCCCGCGGGGGTGGCGGAGGAGGCGGCGCTGGGCGGCCCGAACGGTTTCTCGGTGGTCGCCGGAGGGCCGTACGAGCGGGTGGTGCAGTTCTACCGCCTGGCGATGCCCGAATGGGGCTGGCATGAGACGCTCAGCGGGGGCCTGAGCGGCGCTCAAACCACTCGCCTGGTTTACGTGCAGGGCGCCCGCCAGGCAGAGCTGACCATCACACGCGTGCCGTTCGTGGGCACGCTGATCGCCGTTGAGTTCAGCGCAATCAAAAACGGGCAGGCTGTGCGCCCGCCCGTCCTCAATTAGCATGCCGCAGCTGCTCAGTCGCCCAGCGTAGCCACCATCACGGCTTTGATGGTGTGCATGCGATTCTCGGCCTGGTCCCAGACGATCGAGCGCCAGGATTCGAACACCTCTTCCGAGACTTCCATGCTCGGCACGTTGAATTTCTGGTAGATCTGCTCGCCGATTTTGGTCTCGCGGTTGTGGAAAGCCGGCAGGCAGTGCATGAACTTGACCTGCGGGTTGCCGGTCTTTTCGACCATACCGCTGTTGATCTGGTAGGGCATCAGCAGGTTGATGCGCTCGGCCCACACCGAATCCGGCTCGCCCATCGATACCCACACATCCGTGTATAGGAAATCGACGCCCTTAACGCCCTCATCGACCGACTCGGTCACGGTCAGGCGCGCCCCGGTCTCGGCGGCGATGGCGCGGCAGGTCTCGATCAGTTCATCAGACGGCCACAGCGAGCGCGGGGCGCAGATGCGCACGTCCATGCCGTACTTGCAGCCGGCTACCATCAGCGAGTTGCCCATGTTGAAGCGCGCATCGCCCACGTAGCAGTAGGCGATTTGCTCCAGGTCTTTGTGGGTGTGCTCGGTCATGGTCAGGATGTCGGCCAGGATTTGGGTCGGGTGGAACTCGTTGGTCAGGCCGTTCCAGACCGGCACACCGGCGTACTGGCCGAGGGTCTCGACGGTGGCCTGGGCGAAGCCGCGGTACTCGATGCCATCGTACATGCGGCCCAGCACGCGGGCGGTGTCTTTCATCGACTCCTTGGTGCCGATCTGCGAGCCTTCCGGGCCCAGGTAGGTGACATGCGCGCCCTGATCGTATGCAGCGACTTCGAAGGCGCAGCGGGTGCGGGTGGAGGCCTTTTCAAAAATCAGGGCGATGTTCTTGCCCTTCAGCCGCGGCTGCTCGTAGCCGCCATACTTGGCCGCCTTCAGGTCGGCGGACAGCTTGAGCAGGAACTTCATCTCGTCGGAGGTGAAGTCCAACTCTTTCAAGTAGTTGCGGTTGCGCAGGTTGAATGCCATATTAAAAGAACTCCTTTGTTTGGTTGATCGAACATGCAGGTGGTGATCCGCCTGACCGGCCGGCCGGCAGAGCAATTATACCAATCAGCGCACGGCCGCCAACCGGCAACCCGCAACCGATTTAGCGGGCCAGCAGCTGCTGCACCAACTGGGCCAGGTTCAGCAGCGAGATGGGCTTGCTGATATAGACATCCGCCCCGGCATCCAGGCAGCGCTGCTCGTCGCCGGGCATAGCCAGGGCGGTCATGGCGATGACCGGCAGGCGTGCCAGGGCCGGGTCGGGCAGAGCGCGCACGGCGCGCGTAGCTGCCAGGCCGTCCATGCCGGGCATCTGTACATCGGCTATCACCAGGGCGGGGCGCAGCGCCTGTACCTGGTCGACCATCTCACGCCCGTTGCGGGCAGTGATCACCCGGTAGGCGCGCGAGCGCAGGAATTCGCCCACGTTCTCCAGGATCACCTCGTTGTCATCGGTGACCAGGATGGTGACCGCTTCCGGGGCTGGGCCGGGGGGCGGTTGGGCGTGGCGCGCCGGCGCGCAGGCACTGCCGGCGCGCCGGTGCAGGCCGTCCGCTGCGCCGGTGGGTTCCTGTTCCGGCTCCCACGGCAGGGTGATGGTAAAGCGGCTGCCCTGCCCAGGCGTGCTCTCCACCCTTACACTGCCGCCGTGCTTTTCGGCCAGGCGCGCCACCAGCGACAGGCCCAGCCCGGTGCCCGAGTACTGGCGCGCCAGGCTGCTGTCGAGCTGCACAAATGGCTGGAAAAGGCGTTCCAGGTCTTCAGGCTTGATGCCAATACCGGTGTCCCAGACGCTCAGACGCAGCGCCTGCCCGGCCTCGTCGCCGGTCACCTCCAGCCCAAATGAGCCGTGCTCGGGGGTGAATTTGGCCGCATTGCTGAGCAGGTTGACCAGCATTTGCTTCAGCCGGCGCGGGTCGGCCTGCACCACCGCCCCGGGCGGGCTGGATGAGTAGCTGACCGACTGGCGGCGGGCCTGCGCCATGCCGCGCGTCAGCTGCAGGGCCGCCTGGCAGATATCGTCCACCGGGCAGGGCGCCATATGCATATCCAGTTTATCGGCCCCGATTTTCGACAGATCGAGGATGTCGTTGATCAACTCCAGCAGGTGCCGGCCGCTGCTCTCGATGTTCTTCAGCGCCTTCAACTGCCGGTCGTTCAGCGTGCCGTAGGTCTCCATTTGCATCGCTTCAGCCAGACCCAGCACGCCGGTGAGCGGGGTACGCAGTTCGTGGCTCATGCTGGCCAGAAACTCGTCTTTCAGGCGGTTGGCCTTCTCCAGGGCTGCATTGGCGGCGCTCAATTCACCGGTGCGCTGCAGGACGCGCGCTTCCAGTTCGGCCGAAAGCTGGCGATATTTTTCCTCGCTGGCGGCCAGCGCCAGGTTGGCCTGTTTGCGCTCGGTAATATCGCTGGCGTACATGACGACGTGGCTAATTTTTTCGTTTTCGTCCTGGATCGGGTACCAGTTATGCTGGTACCAGCGCCCAGAGCGTTGGTCTTCAAAGCTGAGCGCTTTACTCCCGGTCAGCAACTGCTGCAGCCGGGCATAACGAGACCTGGAAACCTCGCCGGGAAAATAATCGAACAGGTTGGTGTTCAGGATCTCTTCTACAGTCGCTCCCAACCGCCGGGCGCCCATCGGGTTGGTTGCCAGGATATTCCCGAGCGGGTCGATCAGGAAGATCGTTTCCTGGGTGGCGGTGATAATTGCTCGGGTCGTGGCTTCGCTGCGGCGCAGCTGCTCCTGAGCGCGCCGGCGTTCGGTGATATCGCGCGAGATGCCCACGATCTGCAGCCGGCCGGCTTCGTTCACGCCGTATCCGGCGGTGACTTCAATCGGGAAGACCGTGCCATCCTGGCGCACCTGGTCCAGTTCCACGGTGATCGGCTCGGCCTGCCCGGCCTGGAAGGTCGCGATGATCTTTGGCACCAGCGGGATGATCTGGGCGTACGAGGCGGGCGTCAGGATTAACGCCGGCGATTGGTTGATCAGGTCGGCGATGCGGAAGCCGAACAGCTTTTCAACCGACGGGCTGAGGTAGCTGAAGGTCTGTGTTTCGGCGTCCAGAGTCCAGATCATATCTCGGGTGTGCTCTGAGATCAGTTGTAGGCTGGCATTGCTGCGGCGCAGTTCGGCTTCGCTCTGCCGGCGCAGCAGGGCGTTGGCGATGATATCGGCCGCCATGCGCAGCAGCAGGATCGTATCGCTGGACCAGCTGCGCGGCCGGCGCACTGAGTCAAACCCCAAGAAGCCGGCCAGCTGCTGGTTGATCACCAGCGGCACGGCCAGCAGGGATTGGATTCCCTGCTGGTTCAGCAGCTCGCGTTCCGCCTGCGCCTCGGCGGGCAGGCCGGTCAGGCAAGGGATATAGATCTCCTCCAGCCGCTCCATTTTTTCGAACCACCACGGCGTCATGCTGACCGGTTCCTGCTGCAGGTTTTCGATCTGCGGCTCGATCCCCGGGGCGCACCACTCGTAGGTGTTACTGACCAACCCGGTCGCTCGGTCGAGTTGGAAGACATAGCTGCGGTCAACCTCTTCAAACTCGCCGATCTGCTGCAGGCAGCGGTTGATCTCGGCGTCGATCTCTGCGGTTGGCAGGTTGATCAGGCGGGTGGAGATTGTGGTGAGGATCTCGACCAGGCGGTAATGGTAGGCCAGCAGGCGCTCCTGCTCCTGGCGGGCCAGTTCGGTGGCCCGGCGCTCGCGGATATCGCGGGCGATGCCGTTCAACACCAGGCGGCCTTCGACGTCCCGGGTGACCCTCGAGGTCACCTCCACCGGCACAATTGAGCCATCCTTGTGCCGGCACTCCAGGTCCAGCGGCTGCACCGGCTCTGGCTCCCCGGCCAGGTACCGCGCGGCGTTGTTTGCCAGGGCGGCGGCGGCGCGAGCGGCGGACGCGGAGGTCAGCAGCCAGTCAAACCGCTTTTCGTGCAGGTCGGCCGGTGAATAGCCGGTCAATGCCTGGATGGCGGGGCTGACGAACGTAGTGCACTGCGTGTCAATCTCAATCGTCCAGATGACATCCCGGGTGTAGTGGGAGATCAGATCAAAACGCTGCCGGGCCTGCTGCAGCGATGCTTCGGCCGCCTGCAGCTGTTGTGGTCTTGGCCGGCGGTTCATCCGGCCATCGTATCTCCTGGACTTGCTGCGGTGCATGTCGGTGCCTCTCCCTGCTTGGGGTACGCGATAGAAAACTGCCGGTCAGGGCTGCTGGACTGCAGCGGTCTCCTGCCAGGGCAGGTGGATGGTGAAACAACTGCCGCGGCCGAGAGCGCTCTCGACGGTCACCTGGCCGCCGTGCAGCTCGACCAGGGCCTTGACCAGCGGCAGTCCCAGGCCGGTGCCGTTGTAGGCGCGCGCCAGGCGGGCGTCGATCTGGACAAACGGCTGGAAGATGCGCGGCAGATCGTCGGGATGGATCCCAATGCCGCTGTCGGTCACGCTGATGCACACCAGTCGCTGCTCGGGTTGGAAGACCAGGCGCAGGTCAATCCGCCCCTGTTCTGGAGTGAACTTGATGGCATTGTCCAGCAGGTTGGTGAGCGCCTGTTGGATGCGCCGGGGATCGATTTGCAGCAGCACCGCCTCGCTGCCCAGGTTGTACTCTAATCGCTGGTGTTTGGCCTGCGCCAGCCCGCTGACTGCCTGCAGGCAGTCATTGCAGACGGCAGCCGGGTCGCACGGGCTGCAGTGCAGGTCAAACTGACCGGACTGCAGCTGGGCAAAGTCGATCATATCGTTGACCAGGGCCAGCAGGCGGCGGCCGCTGGATTCGATGTTATGCACGGCAGACAGCTGTTTGGCGTTCAACTCGCCGTACAGCGGGAGCTGCAGCACTTCCGACAGGCCCAGGATGCCGGTCAGTGGGGTGCGCAGTTCGTGGCTGACGGCAGCCAGGAATTCATCCTTAGCCCCCAGCGCCTTGCCCAGCGCCAGGTTGCTGGCCTGCAGCTCGGCCGTGCGCTCTTGCACGCGCTGCTCGAGTTCGGCGTGGGCGGCCAGCAGCGCGGCTTCGGCCTGCTGGCGCTGAGAATCATCGCTGAACATTACCAGCAGGTGCGGCAGCCCGGCCGAGGTGTAGGGCGAGCAGATCGCCCCCAGCCAGACCTCTTTGCCTGAAGCGCTGAAGCCGTGCACCTGGCAGGCGGCCGGCCGGCCGGTGTGGATGGCGTGTTCAGCCGCCTGGTACAGTTCAACCAGCTTTCCGGCGGTCAGCTGCGCCAGGCTCTGCTGCAGCACGGCTTCGGGCGGGAGACCCAGGATGCGCTCGACCGCCGAATTGGCCGAGATGCATTCGCCGGAGGCGCGATAGATCAGGATCCCCACCGGCGATGAGTGGATGATGGTGCGGTTGAACTCCAGCGCGTCGGCGGTCTGTTTTTGCGCCCGCTTGATGGCGCTGATATCGCGCCAGACCGCCAGCCGCCCCACGCAGCGGCCGCGGGGATCGACCAGGGCGGAGATGCGCATATCCAGGTAGACCTGGGCGGTTTCGTCGATCAGCAGGTCGAACGGGCCATCGGCTGCGCTGCTGAACCGGCGCACCATGGCGGGCCAGCGGGAGAAGACCTGCTCAACCGGCAAGCCGTGCACCGCAGCGCTGGATAGGCCCAGCATGTGCTCCACCACCGGGTTGATCTCGATCACCCGGCTGCGCAGGTCCAGCACCAGCACGCCGTCGCTCATATTATCCAGCAGCAGGCTCTGGGCGATGGGGACGATATCGAGCAGGTGGTAGCGCAGCAGGGCGGCGGCGATCAGCACGGCGGTGAAGGTGAAGATGAACGGGGTGACGTCCAGATGCAGCTCACTGCCCATCCCGGCTACCCCCAGGATATTGCCGATCCAGGGCACGATGATCGCCGCCAGGACCAGCCCGGTCTGCCGGCGGTAGATCCCGCCGGAGCGGGCATAGCCGAGCACCAGCACCACCAGCGCCGCCAGCACCAGGGCGTAGGAGTAATAGACGTTGAACCAGTAGGCCGGGCCGGCGATATACAGGCTGGTGGTGTTCAGGGCGCGGAAGCCGCCAAAGTACAGGTTGTGCCAGGGGTCGGTCCACTGCAGGATGAAGATCAGCGCCGGTTCAATCGCCAGGGCCAGGATGATCCAGCGGCGGTACTGGCTGCCGGTCTGCGAGAAGTCCAGGGCAAAGATCAGGATGGCGGTTGGGACGATATACGCCCCCAGCATGGTGATGTCGAGCCAGAAGTATTCCAGCGGGGCGGGCGCGTTAGCCCAAAAGATGGCGTAGGTGATGTCCCACCAGGCCAGGGCCAGCATCATCAGACCCAGCGATTGTGCGCCGGGCGCGGTGCGGGTGCGCATCCACAGCACGGCAACCACAACCAGGCAGGTCAAACCGGCGATGAGCAGCAGCGCAGAAAGCAGCCAGTTCGGTGGGGCCATGTCCTCCCTGAAATTGAGCAGATGCACGAGTTGTTACACTTGCAGCGTATTATACCTATTTATCCTGGAGGGATTGGCGCAAGGTTGTTGTTATAATCGCTGGTGCAAGCTAAAAAGGAGTTTACGATGAACGTTTCTGATGCCATTCGACTCAAGCGCGCGGTGCGAAAATTCAGCCCCGAGCCGCTGCCCGAGGAGAGCATCCACGCCATCCTCAACGCCGGG
>JBJSYW010000601.1:0-8329 GCA_046089985.1 Chloroflexota bacterium | reverse complement strand
CTGGTGCAGGAAGGCGCGCACCCCGGTCTCGTTGAGCGGCAGGATGGCGCGCAGCGTCTCCAGCACGCTGCGGGCAGGGTCCAGGGTTTCCTGTTCCTGGGCCATGTAGCCGGTGCGCACGCCGCTGCCCAGGCGTAGCCGGCCGGAAAGCGGCTCGAGCTGCCCGGCGATGGTGCGCAGCAGGGTGGTTTTGCCGCCGCCGTTGGGGCCGATCAGCGCGGCGCGCTGCCCGCTGCGCAGCGCGCCGCTCAACCCGCTGAGCAGCGCCTGGCCGTCATAGCCGACGGACAGCTCGTCGAAGGCCAGCACATCCTTGCCGCTGGGCGGGGCGGCCCCGAAGTCGAGCTTCATCTGCCAGCCGGTGCGCGGCTTTTCCACCCGCTCGCTGGTCAGCAGCGTGTCGATGCGGCGCTCGAGGTGCCGGGCGCGGCCGATCGTGCCCCGGGCGCGGTTGCCAAAGAAGCCTTTGGCGAACTTATCGCCGCTGTCGCCCTTGCCGCCCTTGCGGAAAGCCGCCACGTGGCGCACGCGCGCGGCGGCCTGGCGCAGCCGGTCGATCTGCTCCTGCCAATCGCTGTACTCTTGCTGCGCCCGGCGGCGCTCGGCCAGCTTGTGCTCCAGGTAGCCGGTGTAGCTGCCGGGGTAGGCGCGCAGCGTGTGGGTGAGCGGGTCCAGCTCCAGCACCCCGGTCACGGTATGGTCCAGGAACAGGCGGTCGTGCGAGACGATCAGCACCCCGGCGCGCCGGGTAAGTGGGGCGTGAGCCAGCCAGTCTTCCAACCATTCCAGCATGTCGATATCCAGGTGGTTGGTTGGTTCATCCAGCAGCAGCAGCGCCGGCGAACCCAGCAGCACGCCGGCCAGGGCCAGGCGCGTCTTCTGCCCGCCGCTCAGGTGGGCGGCAGGCGTATTGAGCGGGAACTGACCCAACCCCAGCGCTTCGAGCACCTGGGGGGCCTGGGCGGCGCTTTCGGCCGCCAGCGGCAGGCGGTCCAGCAGGGTATCGTACTCGTCTTGCAGGCCGGGCCGAGCGGGCTGGGCGGCCAGCGCCTGAGCCAGGGCCTCCAGGCGGCGGGCCAGGGCCGCCGGGTCGCCGGTTGCGCGGCCCAGGAACGAAGCGATGGTCTCATCGGCCGCTGGGGCCTGCCCTTGCGGTAGATAGCCGACGGCCAGGCTGGGCGGCGAGAAATGGAAACCGCCGCGGTCCGGGCGCTCCTGACCGGCCAGGATGCGCAGCAGGGTGCTTTTGCCGCAGCCGTTTGGTCCCACCAGCCCCAGCCGCTCGCCGGGGTTGAGGCTGAACGAGACATCGCTCAGCACCGGTTCCAGCCCAAAGGATTTCGATAGTGCATTGACGGTAAGCATAACGGGCGCTCCAGGAAAACAAAAAACCGGGGGCCAACGCCCTCGGTTCAACTACAATCCAGCCAATTGGTTAAAAATAAAAGAACCGGGTCCGTTACCCGTAAAAAGGGGAATTTAGCTGCAGCGGTTGAACATCTCGCAATCCTCCTGATCGCGAGTGGATTATAACATACCTCCAACCGGCGGCCGGCCGGCCGGCGCTTCGGACGGTTTTTCGGCCAGGTAGCGCTGGATGGCGCGGCCCAACTGGCGCAGCGCGATGGGTTTGCTCAGGTAATCGTTCATGCCGGCTTGCAGGCAGCGCTCGCGGTCGCCGGGCATCGCCAGGGCGGTCAGCGCGATGATCGGCACATGCTGTAAGGCCGGCTCGCGGCGGATCTGGCGGGTGGTCTCGAAGCCATCCATGCTGGGGATCTGGATGTCCATCAGGATCAGATCGGGCTGCTGCAGCCTGGCATAAGCCACTCCTTCGTAGCCGTCATGGGCGACAACGACCTGGTGACCGAGCTTTTCGATGTAGTCCTTGATGTACAGTGCGATCGAATCGGTGTCCTCCACCAGCAGCACTTTGCAGCCCCGGGCGGAGGGCGTGGGGGCGACTTCAGCCAGGTTTTGCGTGGCTGTAGCCAGCGGGCTGGCGGTCGGGTCCCACGGCAGCACCACGCTGAAACGGCTGCCCTGGCCCGGCTGGCTCTCTACCCCCACCCGCCCGCCGTGCAGGCGTGTGATCTGTGCCACCAGCGCCAGGCCCAACCCGGTGCCGGGGTGCTCGCGGTCCAGCCCGCCGTCCAGCTGCACAAAGGGCTTGAACAGGCGGCCGAAATCCTGCGAGTCGATGCCGCTGCCGGTGTCCCAAACGGTGATAGCCACTTCTCCGGCGTGCGCGTCGCCGACTACCTGCAGCCCGACCTTGCCGCCGGTGGGGGTGAACTTGATGGCGTTGCTCAGCAGATTGACCACCACCTGCTTGATGCGCCGGTCATCGACGCGCAGGTTCTGCACCTGCTGATCCATCGAGAACGAGACCGAGATGCTCTTCTTCAATGCGATGTTGTTGACCAGGCGCAGGCCGGCCTGGAACAGCGGCTCGGCCGTGATATCCTGCAGATCGAGCAGCATATAGCCGGCGTCGATTTTAGACAGGTCGAGGATATCGTTGATCAGCGCCAGCAGGTGGCGGCCGCTCTCGCTGACGGCGCGGATGTAGCGGATCTGCTTCTCGTTCAGCGGGCCGACCACCTGCTCTTCCAGGCTTTCGGAGATGCCCAGGATCGAACTGAGTGGGGAGCGCAGCTCATGGCTCATGTTGGCCAGGAATTCATCCCGGGCGCGCATGGCTTTGGACAGCTGGGCGTTGACCAGGCTCAGCTCAGCCGTGCGCTCCTGCACCCGGCGCTCCAGTTCGGCGTGCGAACTGAGCAGGGCCAGCTCGGCCAGCTTGCGCGTGGTGATATCCTGGTGGGTGATTGCCAGGCGCAGCGGGCCGCTGCCGCTGAAGCGGATGGCGGTGCCCAGGTACCAGCGCAGTTCGGCCGGCGAATCGCAGCGATATTCCAGTGCAAAGTGTTCCTGCGCTCCGCTCAGGACGGCCCGGATGCCGGCCGCAAATGCAAACGCATCTTCGGCGGCCTCCCCGTTGGCCTGGTCGCACACCTGCAGATAATTGGCGCCGCGGAAATCCTGCGCAACGCCGGTTGAGTTGGCCGCGCTGAACTCGCGCCAGGCGCGGTTGACCGCCAGGATCACGCCCGGCTCGTCGATCACGCAGATGTTCTCGGGCAGGGCGTCGATGGTGGCCTGAGCGAAGCGGTTGGCTTCCTCCAGCTGTCGGGCGTCTTGGATGGCCTTCTGGTACAGGCGGGCGTTTTCGAAGGCGATGGCCGCCTGGTTGGCGATGATAGTCAGCAGGCGCTCGTCCTGCTCGCTGAACGCATTGGGTAGATCGCTCATGACCGAGAGCGTGCCAATCGCCTGCCCCCCGATCAGCATTGGCACAAACAGCCCTGAACGGGCCAGCGGGCTGACTTCCACGTAGCGCGGGTCAGCCTGCAAATCTGCGCAGCGGACGGCTTGCAGATGATCGATCGCCCAATTGGACAACCCATTGCCCTGGCCGAACCGGTTGATCTGCGGGTCAAGCTGTTCCCCTTCGCCGGGCTGGAGGTCGAGCCGGCTGCGCCCAACCGGGTGGACTGCCTGGGTGAGCGGGTCTTTGAGCAGCACCAGGCCGGTGTGCCAGCCGAGCCGCTCGCTTAAGCTGTGCAGCACTTTATCGGCGATCTCCGGTGGGGAAAGCAGGCGGCTGATCCCCAGCCCGATCTCGTACAGGATTTCCAGTTCGACCACGTGGCGCTGGATGGTCTTTTCGGCCTGGATGCGTTCCGTTACGTCACGGGCGATGCTGCCCAGCAGGCGGCCGGACCCGGTTTGGATCGGGAAGACCAGCGCCTGGATGGTGCACAGTTCACCGGATGGTTTGCGGAAGGCGCTCTCGGTCAGCTGGTGGTCGGTCCTTCCAGCCAATCCATCCAGCAGGGCGGCGAAAGGCCCGGCGTTGGGCGTATCACCGGCCCGGCCCAGCACCTGCTCTAACTGCCGGCCGAGCACGTCCTCGCGGCAGCGGCCGAAGAGCTTCTCGGCCCCCTGGCTCCACTGCAAGATGGCGCCCTGTTCGTCGGCCAGGATGATTGCATCGCTGGATTGTTCGAGGAAGCTGCGGAAGATGTCTTCGCTCTTATGCAGGGCATGCCGGGTGATGCCGCGCTCCAGGGCGCGCTGGATGGTGACCAGCAGCTGTTCGATATCATACGGCTTCTGCATGTACGAGAAGGCGCCCTGATTCATCGCTTCGATGGCCGATTCCTGCGAGGCGTAGCCGGTGAGCATGATGCACTCGGTGTCCGGCGAAAAGCGCTTGATCGCCCGGAGCAGCTCCAACCCGGGCATGTCATCCAGGCGCAGATCGATCAGCGCAACTGCGAAGGGCCGCTGGGCGGCGTGCTGCAGCGCTTCGCGACCGGTGCCCACCTCGATTGGGGTGAAGCCCTTGAACTCGAGGATGCTGCCGAGCGTTTTGCGCAGCAGCGGGTCATCGTCGGTAACCAGGATGAAGATCTCAGTCGCGCTCATGCAGCGCCTCGCGCAGCCGGTGGGTGCGGATCTCGGTCAGCCGCTGCAGCAGCTCGCCGATCTCCAGCGGTTTATAAAAACAGGCATAGGCGTGCACGTCCAGTGCGGCTTCAATTATATCCGCCATTTCGTGACGGTAGCCGGTGATCAACAGCACGGGCAGAGTCGGGTAACTGGCGCGGATTTCTTTCAGAATATCCAGGCCGCTGATCGAGTTCAGCTTCATATCCAGCAGCACGGTCTGGGCTTTGCTGGTGATGTGCTGGATATCGGTATGGGGGTCGGTGATCAGGTTGACCTTGAAGCCGCGCTGCAGCAGAATATCGCCCAGGGTGCTGCAAAACATTGGGTCATCATCGACAATAGCGATGCTGTGACTGCGAGAGAGCAAGTCGAAGAAGCTCAGCAGTTGGGCCATATCCAGCGGTTTCTCCAGCACGCCCACCACGCCTTCATCGAGCCCCTGACTCAGCGTCTGTTCCGAGGCATAGGCGGTCATCAGCACCACCGGCAGGCCCGGACGCGCCTGGCGCAGCCGGCGGTGCAGCTCCACTCCGTCCATCCCGGGCATGCGCACATCGGTCAGCACACAGTCGAAATCTTGCAGGCGCACCTGTTCGATGGCCAGCTCGGCGGACGACACCTCGACCGCCTGGTGGCCGGCGAGGCTCAAGATATCGGCCAGGGTGTGGGTCATGCGTGGATCGTCATCGACAATCAGGATCTGGAGGGGGGTTGTCATGGGCGCTCCTTGGAGATGGGTAGTTCGATGGTAAAGCAGCTGCCTTCCCCGGGCCGGCTTTCGGCCCGGATGGCTCCCGCGTTGGCTTCTACCAGCTTCTGGCAGACGGTTAAGCCCAGGCCGAAGCCGCGGGTTTTGGTGGTGAAGAGCGGTTCGAAGATGCGGGCCAGGTTCTCAGCCGAGATCCCAACCCCGTTGTCCTGCACCTGGATTTGTATATGCTCGCCGTTCGGCACGGCCGAGATGCGCAGCGCGCCCTGGCCGGGCGGCAGGTCGGTGCGGGCGGTGACGGCCTGGAAGCCATTGGTCACCAGGTTGCCCAACACCTGCTCCATCTGGCGTGGGTCGACATAGATGAGCGGCAGGTTCTCCGGCAGGTCGAGCTGCAGGGCCAACCCTTCCGGCAGGGGGTAGCGGGCGATGACTTTGCCGATCAGCGGGGCCAGCGGCACAGCCTCCCGGGCGGCGGCGCGCGTGCGGGTGAACTCCAACAGATCGGTAACAATCTTATCGGAGCGGCGCGTTTCGCCGGCGATGATCTCCAGGTATTCCTTTACTTTGGCGGGGGCGTCGGTCTGGATCATCTTCAGGAAACTGACCGCATTGGAGATCACCCCCAGCGGGTTGCGCAGTTATGCCCGATGCTGCCAGCCAGCTGGCCCAGCACAGCCAGCTTCTCCTGGCGCAGCAGCTTTTCCTGGGCCGACTGCAGTTCCAGCGTGCGCTGCTGCACTTCATGTTCCAGGCGGGCGTTGTATTCTTTCAGCAGGGCTTCGGCCTGTTTGCGCTGGCTGATGTCTTGCAGAAAGACCAGCGCCGCCGGTTCGTTGTTGATTGTAACCCGCGCCGCAGACAGTTCGACCTCGCGCCGGCTGCCGTCCAGGCGCGTGATGCTCTCTTCCAGCACCGCCGGCACGCCGGGTTGCTCGTTGAGCTGGTCGAGGTGCTGTTGGATGCGCGCCTGGGCGTTGGCGAGGAAGCGTTCGGCGGCGGGCTGACCGGTGATCTGCTGGGGCTGGGCAGCACCGAACAGGTGCACCCCGGCCTGATTGACGTAGGTGAAGCGTGTTCCAGATTGGATCAGGATCGCGGTGGGGGCCTGTTCGACCAATGTGCGGAAGCGGGCTTCGCTCTGTTCCAGGGCCTGGGCGGTCAGATAGCGCTCCCGGTAAAAGTGCAGGCTTTGCTGGCGCCACACCAGCCCCAACCCAAGGGCACTGCCGATGATCAGCATGCCAAAGAAGGCCAGCGTCTGCCACAGCCGTTCGTTCAGCGGTTGGTACAGCTCGGTCAGGTCGACCCTTGCCACCAGGAACCAGGGCGAGCCGGGCACGGTGCGCAGTTCGGCCAGCACCGCCACGCCGCGGTAATCGCTGCCTTCCATCGAGCCGGTGTCGCCCAGTGCCGCCCTGACCGAAGGGACGTTGGTTTTGGTGAGTGGGACGCGCAGCGACAGGGCGGCGGTCGGGTTGAAGCGCAGATTATTCAGGAAGAGCGTGTCGCCGCCATCTTTACGGATGATCAGCGTTTCGGCGGTGTCGCTGGGGATCGGCCAGCGGCTGATGTAGGGGTACAAATCGATCTGCGGGTCGATATCAAACACCACAATGCCCAATGGGCGGCTGGGGTCCAGGCCGGCGTATACCGGGGCCAGCAGCGACAGGCGGATCTGCTGCCGGGTATTGCGGTAGAAATCGACGAACACCACCTGGCGCGCCCGCAGCGCGTCCGGAATATAGGCCGCGGCGGTGCTGGAATCGGGCAGGGTTTCGATCGGTGAGAAAAGCAGCGGGCTGCCTTGCAGGTCGGTCAGGTAGACCCGGTCATAGCCATACGCCTGGCGTTCTACGTTCAGCCAGGCGAGCAGCCGGCGCATGCTTTCGCTGTCCTCGGATGAGGTCAGGAAGCGCTCAACCAGCGCGGCAAATTCGGGGTTGGTCACCAGCACGCGGGCGTTATTGGCGCGCTCGGTGCGCCAGCTGGTCAGCTCGCTGACTTTCAGATCGGCGATAGCAGACAGTTGGCTGGCCTGGTTGGCGCGGAAATGCTGCCGGTAGCTCTGGTAAGACAGGTAGCCGGTGGCGGTGATCGCCAGCGCGATCAGGCAGAAAGCCAGTGCCCAGGGAACAGGTGAGAGCCTGTCTGGTGGTTTCATCGCCGGGTTTCTCGCGCTGATCTGGTTTGATCGAAAGCCAAATCGGCCATGCTGCCTCTGACAGTCGGCTCAGGGAGATTGTGCGGTTGGGATCGGCGCAGTTAAGTAAATTATAGTACGAAAATCTGCTATAGTGGGAAAGAGCGGCGTAAAGGTATAATCACCAGCGCCGCGGCGCCGGCAGATCCTGGTGGAGGTGATACGTATGCAGCAGGTGGAGGGGAAGCGAGTCCCGTTGTATGTGAAACTGGTCTACGGCTCGGGAGATTGGGCCATGTCCAGCTTTGGCACGCTGCGGCAGATCTTTTACGCCATCTTCCTGACCGATGTTGTGGGGCTGGAAGCGCGCTTCGCCTCGGTGGCAGTGCTGATCGGTGTGGTCTGGGACGCGATCAATGACCCGCTGGTGGGCATGCTGAGCGACCGGGTGCGCACGCGCTGGGGCCGCCGCCGCCCATTCTTGCTGTTTTTCTCGATCCCCTACGGCCTGGGGTTCCTGTTCCTGTGGTGGGCGCCGCAGTTTGAGAGCCAGGCGGGGCTGATGCTGGCGGTGATGTTTGCGTATATGTTGAGCGACACGTTCCAGACGCTGCTGACGGTGCCTTTCTTCGCCCTGACGCCGGAGATCACCCAGGACTACGACGAGCGCACCAGCCTGACCGGCTACCGGATGCTTTTTAACCTGCTGGCGTCGTTGGTGACTGCCGTGGCCGCGCCGACTATCGTGGACGAGGCGATCCGCGCCGGATACAGCGCCCAGCAGGGCTACCAGATCGTGGGGGCGCTGTTCGGCGGGCTGGCGATGATCCCGTTCCTGATGATATTTGCGGTAGTGCGCGAGCATTTTACGGGCGATGAGCGCCCGCAGGAACCCACCCGGCTGCGCGAAACGGTGCGTACCGCCTGGCGCAACATCCCCTTTCGCTATATCACGCTGC
>JBJSYW010000600.1:0-6090 GCA_046089985.1 Chloroflexota bacterium | reverse complement strand
GACCAGGCCCTGGAGCGGCGCAAGCTGTACCAGAAGCGCACGATCCTGTTCGTCGATGAGGTGCACCGCTGGAACCGCGCCCAACAAGACGGCCTGCTGCCGCACGTCGAGAACGGCACCGTCACGCTGATCGGCGCGACTACCGAGAACCCATATTTCGATGTGATCGGCGCGCTGGTCTCGCGCTCGCGGGTCTTCCAGCTGCGCCCGTTAAGCGATGACAGCCTGCGCCAGGTGCTGCTGCGCGCCCTGGCTGATCCCGAGCGCGGCTACGGCCGTCGGCAGGTGCAGGTGGACGAGACCGCCCTGGCGCACCTGATCCACGTAGCCGGCGGCGACGCCCGCAACGCGCTGAACGCCCTGGAGCTGTCGGTGGAAAGCACCCCGGCAGACCAGGCCGGGGTGGTGCACGTCACGCTGGAGGTGGCCCAGGAGTCGATCCAGCGCCGGGCGGTGCTGTACGATAAGGACGGCGACGCCCACTATGACACCATTTCGGCCTTTATCAAATCGGTGCGCGGCTCCGACCCGGACGCGGCGCTGTACTGGCTGGCCAAGATGCTGTATGCCGGTGAAGACCCGCGCTTCATCCTGCGCCGGCTGATCATCCTGGCTGGGGAGGACATCGGCCTGGGTGACCCGCTGGGGCTGGTGGTGGCCAACTCAGCCGCCCAGGCGTTCGAGTTCATCGGCCTGCCGGAGGGCATCTACCCGATCGTAGAAGCCACCCTGTACCTGGCCACAGCGCCCAAGTCGAACTCGGCTGGGGCGTACTTCAAGGCCTTCCAGTTGATTGAAAAGGAAGGCGTCACCGGGGTGCCGCAGCACCTGCAGGACGCCAGCCGCGACGGCCCGGCGCTGGGGCATGGCAAGGGCTACCGGTACCCGCACGAAGACCCCGACCATTTCCTGCCGCAGCAGTACCTGCCGCGTCCGCTGCTGGGCAGCTATTTCTACCGTCCATCCAACCAGGGTTATGAAGGCGAGGTGCTGGACCGGCTGGCGCGCTGGCGTGAAGCCCAGCGCGCTGCGCTCGGCGTAACCCGCGACGAGACTCTGCCCGAGCTGTCGCAGGAGCAGATCAACACCATCAAGGGCAAGCACAAGCCAGGGGTCTGACCCCTGCGCGCCAGGTTCGCTGAGGGGTAATCCAACATGCCTGTTATCCTATTGATCCGACATGGAGAGAACGAGTACGTAAAGAAGGGCCGCCTGGCGGGGCGGCTGCCAGGGGTGCATCTGAACGCGCGCGGCCAGGAGCAGGCGGCTCTGCTGGCTGAACGGCTGGGCGGTGCGCCGATCCGAGCGATCTACAGCAGCCCGCTGGAGCGCACGCAAGAGACCGCCGCGCCGCTGGCCCGGGCGTTGGGCCTGGAGGTGGCGAGCTGCCCTGGGCTGATCGAGGTCGACTTCGGCGAGTGGCAGGACCAGAAGATCAAAGGCCTCAGCCGCACTAAACCGTGGAAGATCGTGCAGGGCGCGCCGTCGGCTTTCCGCTTCCCCGGCGGCGAGACCTTCGCCGAGGCGCAGCTGCGCATTGTCGGCGAGCTGCGCCGGCTGGCAGAGCAGCACGAAGCCCAGGCGCTGATCGCCTGCGTCAGCCACTCCGACCCGATCAAGCTGGCGATCGCCTACTTTATCGGCCTGCCGCTGGATATGTTCCAGCGCCTGAGCGTCTCGCCCGGCTCGGTCAGCGCGCTGGCGCTGGGCGAAATGGGCGGGCGGCTGCTGTCGTTAAATTATGAATTTTCTTTTACTCTCTCGAAACCTTGATTCTGGTATACTACAGCCACCAAGGGAGCTGCTATGGGTGAGGAAATCGATCTGCAACCCGTCGTTCATATCACAACGGATGCCATCGGGCAGCCGGGCAAGCGTGTTTTCTATATCCAGGCCTGGCAGAACACACGCACCATCACGCTGATCGTGGAGAAGATCCAGATCCAGTCGCTGGCGGTTGCCCTGGAGCAGTTCCTGGCAGAGATCCAGACCCGCTACCCAGAGCTTCCTGAAGCGCCCGGCGATTACGAAGAAGACCGCATGCACATCCGCCCGCCGGTGGACCCGATGTTCCGGGTGGGCGAGTTGGGGTTGGGCTACGACGCCGATAACGACCTGGTAGTGCTGGTGGCGCGCGAGATGGTGGCCGATGCCGGCGGAGATGAAGGCGAAGCCGGCGGCGAGAGCAGCCCGGCACGCGAAGACCCCTCCGGCGCTGCCGACGATGCTCGCGTGGTGCGCTTCTGGTGCACGCGCGCCCAGCTGCGCGCCATGTGCCGCTGGGGCATGGAAGTGGCGGCGCGCGGCCGCCCAATCTGCCCCCAATGCGGGGAGCCAATCGACCCCCAGGGTCATTTCTGTCCCAAGAAGAATGGTCACAAACATTGATCCGATCACAATCCTGACCCAGGGTGTCCTTTCCGTAAAGGGCGAATTCCTGTGGGGTTCGAATTACACCTTCCTGGCCGAAGTGGCCTTCGATGACCTGAAGATTGCCGCGGTTTACAAGCCCAACAAAGGCGAGCGCCCACTGTGGGATTTTCCCACCGCATCGCTCTCCCGGCGCGAGGTGGCGGCTTACCTGGTCAGCGAGGCGTTGGGCTGGCGTTTGGTGCCGCCTACGATTTACCGCGAGAAAGGCCCGCTGGGGCCAGGCTCGCTGCAGCTGTATATCGAGCACGATCCGGAGTATCACTACTTCAATTTCAGCGATGAAGACCGCCAGCGGCTGCGCCCGGTGGCGCTGTTCGACCTGCTGATCAACAACGCCGACCGCAAAGGCAGCCATGTGTTGAAAGACAACGACGGGCGGCTGTGGCTGATCGATCACGGGGTGTGCTTTCACGTGGAAGACAAGCTGCGCACGGTGATCTGGGATTTCGTCGGTGAACCTATCCCCGATGACCTGTGCGCCGCGCTGACCCAGCTCGCCCAGGATCTCAAGCCGGTGGAGGGCAAGCCCTCGCCGCTGGCGCTCAGCCTGCAGGGCTTCCTGAGCCGCGGCGAGGTGCGGGCGCTGGCCGCGCGCGCCTCGGCGCTGGCTACCGGCGATGGTTTTCCCCCGCCCGATCCGTACCGGCGGGCGTTCCCCTGGCCGCAAATTTAACCCGGCAGTTCAAAAAACCCATAGGAGGATTCAATGGCCCATTATCGCCTGGCATTCGTGGGGTTTGGCAATGTTGGCAAATCGCTGGCAAAGCTGATCCTGGAAAAAGAAGAAGAGCTGAAGCAGCGCTATGATATCACCGTTTCGACTACCGGCATCGCCACCGGACGGCATGGAATGGCGGTCGACCCGGATGGTATCGACCTGCGCCAGGCGCTGCAGGCGAGCGACTACAGCCGCCTGTCCAAGACCCCACCCCCGGCCGATATGCTCGACTTCATCCGCTGCTGCCAGGCCGATGTGTTGTTCGAGAATTCGCCGGTGAACTATGAGACCGGCCAGCCGGCAGTCGACCACCTGCGTCTGGCCCTGGAGCTCGGTATGCACGCCCTGACCGCCAACAAAGGCCCGGTGGTGCACGCCTACCGCGCCCTGACCGACCTGGCGCGCGCCCAGGGGCGGCGCTTCTACTTCGAATCGACCGTGATGGACGGTGCGCCGATCTTCTCGATGTTCCGCGAAACGCTGCCCGGCGCCAACCTGCTGCGCCTGCGCGGCGTGCTGAACTCGACCACCAATATGATGCTGACCCGCATGGAGCAGGGCGACACCTTTGAGCAGGCGGTGTCCCACTGCCAGCAGATCGGTATCGCTGAGACCGACCCCAGCGGCGATATCGACGGTTGGGACGCGGCGGTCAAGGTGGCCGCGCTGACCACGGTGCTGATGGGCGTGCCGCTCAAACCGGCCCAGGTTGAGCGCCAGGGCATCCGCCAGATTGGCCCGGCCCAGGTGGCCGAAGCGCGCCAGGCCGGCAAGCGCTGGAAGCTGGTGTGCGAATCGCAGCGCGTGGAAGGCGGGGTGCAGGCGCGGGTCTACCCCGACCTGGTCGGCCCCGAATCGCCGATGTACGAGGTGATGGGCACCACCAGCGTGGTGCAGTTCGAGACCGACGTGCTGGGCCTGCTCTCGGTGGTCGAGTCTGACCCCGGCCCGCATACCACCGCTTACGGCCTGTTCGCCGATTTCCTGAACGCGGTGCGCGAGCGCTGATCTGTGAGTTGATCGAAGCGCTACTCGACCAGCGCCGATTTGCCGGCGCTGATTTGCCGGCGCTGATCTACGGGCGCCGGGCAGCCACCGCCAAGCCGCGGGCGCTGCCCGGCGCCCGGGCTTTACTGGTTGGAGCGGATCACTTCGTAGGCCTGGATCGGCTCGATCTGCGGCTTCAGGCTCAACACACCCAGCGGCTGGATCAGGAATTTATCCGCCACCGCCTGGTAGGTCGGGTGGCCGATCAGGATGCGGTTGGGGCGAGCCATCGCTTCCAGCCCCCAGGCAATATTGACCGGGTAGCCGATGATGCTGAACTCCACGTAATCCAGCGAACCCAGGTAGCCGGCCATGCACGGCCCGCTGTTGATCCCCACCCCGATGCACAACTGCTCGCTGTGTTTCTGGTTGATGCGTTCCAGGCAGTCCAGCATCGCCAGCCCGGTGCGCACGGCGCGCACTTCCGGGTCGGGCGGTTGGTGCGGCAGGCCGAAGATCGCCATCAACCCATCGCCCATATACTTATTCAGCATGCCGCCCTGGTCGAAGATCGCCTGGGTCATCTCGCGGTAGTAGTTGGTCAGCAGGGCGGCGAAGCGCCGCGATCCGAGCCGCTGGGCCAGCTGGGTCGATTCGCTGATATCGGCCGCCACTACGGTCAGGCTGTGGTCCTGCGGAGCAGGCAGTTGGCCGGTCTCCTGGTACTCCTGCATAATGAACTGCGCCTCCTGCGGGGAGAGGAAGCGGTTGAGCAGGTTGGCGATGACTTCCTGCTTGCGGACGCGCTCCAGCAGCTTCATGCGCTGGATGGTCAGGGCCGCCTGGTGGCCGATGGCCACTGCCAGCTGCAGGTCGCGCTTGTCAAAGGCGCGCGTGCGCGGCCGGTTCTTGAAGACGTAGATCAGCCCCAGCATCTCGTCGCTGCTCATCACCGGCACGCACATGGCGGCGTGGATGTTGAGCAGGGCGGCGCTGTGGCCGAAGTTCGGATCATGCGACGCGTCCTGCAGGATCACCGCCGAGCGCTGTTGGATCGCCTGCTGGGCGATCGAGCGGGCGAAGCCCAGCTCGGCCAGGCGCTCCACCTGGTCGATCAGAATTACCTCGCAGCGGTCGGCGCCCATCGAAACCTTCATCATGCTCGCCACGGTGTGCAGCGCGGTGGGCAGATCGAGGATGGTATTCAGGCGGGAAGCCACTTCCGAGAGCAGCACCGCGTGCTGATCGAGCGACTCGAGGATCAGGTCGCGGGTCAACATCTGGGTGTTCATCGGGCGCTGCCCGGCCAGTGGCGGCAGGCTCTCGTCTTGATAAGACAGCTCGATCAGGTGCTGCCCGATGCGGATCACATCGTTGACGGTCAGGGGGCGGACGACCGCCAGCCGGTCACGGTTCAGGAACGTGCCGTTGGTGCTGCCCAGGTCCTGCACCTGGATGCGCTCGTGTTCCGGCTCGAACACGACCTGCGCATGGTAGCGCGAGGCGGATGGGTCGAGGATGACAATGTCGTTGCCGGACATGCGGCCAATGGTGTTATTACCCGGGTGAAGGGTGTATTGTCTGGGCTCGCCCCCAGGAGAGCGGACAGTTAAAATCCACATGTTGCTTTCGAACCCTGTAGTCGACTGCCCCTCGTGCAGTTGAAAGGCGGAGATGCCGGGATTTGATCCGTTTTGGTTTATGCGATTGATTACTTATGAGGTCAGGGTTTTATCTTACCATAGATTTGGGCGAAAAAAAGCCACGGGGCTGCAGGAACCGGATCGGTTCCAGGCAGCCCCGTGGATGGGTCCAGGGGTAAAAATGCCGGCTCAGGCGGCGGGTTCGTCGCCGGCGGCAGGTTCGCCGGCAGCGGGTTCCTCAGCGGCGGGTTCCTCAGCGGCGGGTTCGCCGGCGGCAGGTTCGCCGGCGGCGGGTTCGCCGGCAGCGGG
>JBJSYW010000599.1:0-3093 GCA_046089985.1 Chloroflexota bacterium | reverse complement strand
GGCGCCCACCGTCGAGTTGTGCCTGGTGCTCGACCCGATGCTGGCGACTGGCGGCTCGGCAACCGCCACGGTGGACATCCTGAAACGCTGGGGCGTCAAGCGCATCAAGTTCGTCGGGCTGATCGGCGCGCCGGAGGGCATCGCCCGCATGCAAGCCGACCACCCGGATGTGCCGATCCACCTGGCGGCGGTCGACGAGCGGTTGAACGAGCAAGGCTACATCCTGCCCGGCCTGGGCGACGCCGGCGACCGGCAGTTCGGCACGGCTTGAGCGCGCCCCGCCCGCAGTTTTAGAAAAGGAACGGGATCAGCAGCTGCGTGCGGCGGCGGTAAGATTCGAATCCGGGGTAGCGGCTGAGCGAACGGTCTTTGCGGCGCATGTTGGGCAGCCAGTAGAAAGCCACGAACAGACCGATAACCAGCAGCGGCGCCCAGTGCATTGCCAGCAGGCCAAAGCCCAGGTAGATCAACAGCTCGCCAAAATAATTCGGGTTGCGCACCCGGGCGAACATCCCATCGGTGATCAGCCCGGGGCGCAGCGCCAGGACGGTGTGCTTCTGCATGTCGGCGGCGAAGTGGGTGAACACGCCCAGGCTGTACAGCGCCGCGCACAGCCCCAACCACCAGGCCGGCGGCTGCACATCGCGCAGCATCAGCAGCACCGGGGCGATCCAATACAGCGTCAGACCGCCCCAGACCACCCCCACCCCGTATGCCAGGCTCACCGGGCGCTCCCACGAGCGGTCGGGGAAGATGCGGCTCTTCAGCACCCACAGCGCCCCGTAGACCCCGTGCAGCGCCAGGTACAGCCAGGCCGCCGGGCTGTCCCAGCGCCCGAAGAACGCCATCAGCAGCAGCACGAACAGGAACGTGGCCCCCTTGTGCGTGTCGATATAGAATTTCATCGGCATGGCGGCCTCACTTCGCCAGGTCCTGGGCCAGGATGTACTTCCCGGGACGCGGCTGGTAGCCAAACTTGCGGTTGACCGCCAGCATCGGCGCATTGGTCGAGTCGTTGTCGGTGCGGATATAGGTCGCCCCGTTGGCCCGGGCATAGCGCGCCGCCAGCAGCTTGAGCGCCTGGGCGATCTTGCGCCCACGCTGCTCCCGCAGCACCCCGGTCATCAGGTTATACGCCCCGCCGGTATCTGGCGACAGGCTCACCGCAGCCATCCCCACCCACTCGGCCTGCGCCGGACTGCCGTATGCCGCGAACAGCTGCCCCGCCGGGTTGAACCAGATCGCCCCACAGATCAGCTGCTCAAAATCTTCGTAGGTCATAAAGGCAACCTGCGTTCCGGGAATGTCCAGGGCGGTGGTGGCGTTGACATGGTAGAGCTTGCGCCGGTTTTCAGGCGTATCGCCGGCCTGCTCCAGGCTGAAGAAGCGCAGCCCCTGCGCCTGCAGCTGCTCCAGCAGCGGCAAGAATGGACGCTCATCGAAAGTCTCCAGGTCCAGCAGCGACTCGAACTGACAGCGGCTGACGTGGAAGCCGCGCCGCTGTGCGAAAGCCAGCCCGGCCGTGCCCTGCTCGCGCACTTCGCTGCCCAGGTACACCGGCGATAGGTCGTCAACATAAGCCAGCGCATCGCGGTACAGCGCTGCGCCGATCCCGTGCCCGCGCAGACGGGCGTCGCAGGTCACCCACAGGTTAAAATGCCCGTCCGGCATCCAGGTCTCGTGGGCCACAAAGGCATACCCGGTCACCTGCCCAGAATCGTCCAGCGCCACCGTGCGGCGCACGATGCGCCCGGGCGGCATGTGATTGTGCCAATCGTGCAGCTGCTGCAGCCGGATCGGTTCTGATTCGACTGCGTTCAATAATTCGACCACGCGCGGGAAGTCTTGGGCGGGATCTGCTACTCGGATATGCATGGTTTCAGGCTCCTGGATCGGTCTGCGCCGCCCGGCGCGGCGCAGGTTAAGTATACGCCCAATCGCTTAATCCGTGTCATTTCGTCCTATTTTCGAGTAAAATATTGCAGAATATCATCTGCGGGGCATACCCGCCTGAACAGTCACGCATTCATCCAGTCTCAGAGGAAACCTTATGGCCATCATGAAGGTCATCGGCCGGTACGAGGTCAAGTCAAAGATCGCCCGCGGCGGTATGGCGACGGTGTATCACGCCTACGATCCGCGCTTCGAGCGCGACGTCGCGATCAAAGTCCTGCCGGAGGCTTTCCTGCACGACCCGCAGTTCCGGGTGCGCTTCGAACGCGAAGCCAAGATGATTGCGCTGCTGGAGCACCCAGCCATCGTGCCGGTATACGACTTCGGCGAAGAGCAGGGCATGCCCTACATCGTCATGCGCTATATGTCGGGCGGCTCGCTGACCGAGCGCATCCAAAGCGGGGCGATCAGCCTGTCCGAGACCGCTCAGATGGTCTTCCGCCTGGCCCCGGCGCTGGACGCGGCGCATGCGCGCAACATCATTCACCGCGATATGAAACCCGGCAACATCCTGTACGACCAGTACGGCATCGCCTACCTGTCCGACTTTGGCATCGCCCGCCTGGTTGAATCGGGCAGCGCCACGCTGACCGGCGAGAGCATCCTGGGCACGCCCGCCTATATGAGCCCGGAGCAGGTGCAGGGCGACAAGGCCATCGACGGGCGCAGCGACCTGTATTCGCTGGGGGTGCTGATTTACCAGATGCTGACCGGGCAGGTGCCCTACCAGGCCGATACCCCGGCTAAGGTGATGATGATGCACGTGCTGCAGCCGGTTCCGGCGCTGCGGCATGCGATGCCAGAGATGCCCGAGGAAGTCGAAGCGGTGCTGTCCCGGTCGATGGCCAAGAACCCGGAAGAACGCTACGCCTCGGCGTCCGAGCTGTCGGCGGCGTTGGAAACAGCCATCCGCGGCGGCGCGCCGGGCATTGCGGTGCCCGCCGCCCCGGCCCAGCCGGTGGACCCCGGTCTGCGGCCGGACTTCCAGATGACCACGCTGGGCACACCGGGCGAAACCCGCATAGGCAACGCCGGCGCGGGTGGCCGCACGGTGGTTGCGCCGGGCGGAGCGGCTACCACGGTCGGCCGGCCGCCGGCTGGAGCCCAGCCGGCAGGCGCACGCCCCCCTGGCGGCGCGCC
>JBJSYW010000598.1:0-5411 GCA_046089985.1 Chloroflexota bacterium | reverse complement strand
GGGGGAGCGGCGCATGCGCCGCTCCCCCATCCTGCCATGAAACCCTACCTGGTCCATCTCCTGGCGCTTCTGGTGGTGCTGGTATTGAGCATCGCAGCCGGCCCGGTGTTCATCCCCCCGGGCACGCTGCTGCGCATCCTGGCTGCCGGGCTGCCGGGCCTGCACATCCAACCCGATTGGCCGGAGACCTTCTCAGCCATTATCTTCAAGATCCGCCTGCCGCACACGATTCTGGTGCTGCTCACCGGCGCCGCGCTGGGCGGCAGCGGGGCGGTGTACCAGGGCGTGTTCCGCAACCCGCTGGCCGACCCGTACCTGATCGGGGTGGCTTCCGGGGCCGGGCTGGGGGCAGTGGTGGCGATGGCGCTGGGCGGCGGGACGGCCGGAGCGCTGGGCCTGCTGGGGATGTACGCCATCCCGGCGGCGGCCTTTATCGGCGCAGCGCTGACCATCCTGGTGGTCTACAGCCTGGCGCGGGTTGGCTCCAACCTGCCCACCACCACGCTAATCCTGGCGGGGGTGGCGGTCTCGGCCTTCGCTAGCTCGCTGACCTCGCTGCTAATGCTGCGCTCCAATGAAGAGCTGCGCCGGGCGCTGGGCTGGCTGCTGGGCGGCTCGCTGATGGGCGGCTGGGAGCCGGTGCTGGCGGTGCTCCCGTATATCGTGATTGGATTGGCCGGGCTGAGCCTTTCAGGGCACGCTCTGAATGTGCTGCAGTTCGGCGAAGAGCAGGCCAACCAGCTGGGACTGCCGGCCGAGCGGGTCAAGCTGCTGCTGATCCTGGGCGCCTCGCTGACCACCGCCGCGGCAGTGGCCTTCTCCGGGATCATCGGTTTCATTGGGCTGATTGTGCCGCACGTGGCGCGCATGCTGTGGGGCCACGATTACCGCCGGTTGGTGCCGCTCTCGGTGCTGGGCGGCGGCGCGGCGCTGCTGGCGGCCGACCTGCTGGCTCGCCTGCTGCTGGCGCCGGAGGTGCTGCCGGTGGGCATCGTCACCGCGCTGGCGGGGGCGCCGTTCTTCTTGTGGGTGCTGCGCCGGGCCAGGAGCCAGGCGTATTGGTGATCTGCAATGCTGAGGACAAAGCTATGCTCGAAATCGAAGCGTTAAATGTCATCCTGGGCCGCCGGCGGGTGCTGGAAAACATCCACCTGGCGGTGAACGCCGGCGAAGTGCTGGTAGTGGCCGGGCCAAACGGCGCCGGCAAGTCGACCCTGGTGCGGGCGATCAGCGGCGCACTGCCGGTGGCCTCCGGGCAGGTGCATATCAACGGCAAAGATGTCTCACGCTTGAAGCACGTCGAGCGGGCGCGCTGCATGGCAGTGGTGCCGCAGGCGCGCAACCTGCCGGGCGCCTTCACCGTGTACGAATCGGTGCTGCTCGGCCGCACCCCCTACCTGGGCTTCCTGGGCCAGCCGCGCCCGGCCGACCACGACGGGGTCAAGCGCGCCCTGGAGCGCACCTGCTGCGTAGAACTGGCCGCCCGCCCGGTGGGCGAGCTTTCCGGCGGCGAGCAGCAGCGCGTGCTGCTGGCGCGTGCCCTGGCGCAGGACACCCCGGTGCTGCTGCTGGACGAGCCGACCACCTTCCTCGACATCCAGCATCAAGCCGGGCTGCTCAACCTGGTGCGCTCGCTGGCTGCCGAGCGCCAGATTGCGGTCTTGATGGTGCTGCACGATCTGAACCTGGCCGGGCTGTATGCCGACCGGGTGGCGCTGCTGGCCAACGGCCGCATCCAGGCCGTCGGCGCGCCGGCCGAAGTGCTGACCGAGCACAACCTGTCGCAGGTTTACCGCGTGCCGGTGCATGTGATGCCACACCCCGAGTACGGCAGCCCGCTGATCCTGCCGGATGGGCGCGGCGGCCTGCCCGGGCACAGTTCCCCAAGGCCGCAGGCATGAGGCGCGGCCTGGTGATCGTCCACACCGGCGATGGCAAGGGCAAAACCACCGCCGCTCTGGGCCTGCTGCTGCGCGCCTGGGGGCGCGGCTTCCACTGCTGCGTGATCCAGTTCATGAAAGCCGAAACCGGGCAGTGGGGCGAGGTCAAGGCCGCCCGCAAGCTGGGCATCGAATGGCACACCGAAGGCGACGGCTTCACCTGGACCTCCAAAGACCTGCAAGAGAGCGCCGCCCGGGCCGTCCACGGCTGGGAGCTGGCCCGGCAGAAGATCCTCACCCCTGGCTATGACCTGCTGGTGCTGGACGAGTTCACCTACCCGCTGCATTTCGGCTGGCTGGACCCGGCCGAGGTGGTGGCCTGGCTGCAGGCCAACAAGCCGCCCGCTCTGCACCTGGTGATCACCGGACGCGATGCGCCCCAGGCGCTGGTGGATTACGCCGACCTGGTGAGCGAAAGCAAAGAAATCAAACATCCCTACCACTCGGGCGTCAAAGCCCAGGCCGGTATCGAATTCTAAACATCTTGCTAAACCTCTAAGGAAATAACAAATGAACCTCGAAACAATCATCGCCAATATTCAACCGCTGGATCAGGCCGCGATGGACGCCGCCCGCCGCCGCCAGGACACGCTCACCAAGCCGCTGGGCAGCCTGGGCCGCCTGGAAGAACTTTCGGTGCAGGTCGCCGGGATCACCGGGCAGCCCATCCCACGCCTTGGCGGCAAGGCCGTGCTGGTGATGGCCGGCGATCACGGCGTGGTGGCCGAGGGCGTCAGCGCCTATCCGCAGGAGGTCACCCCGCAGATGGTGATGAACTTCCTGATTGGCGGAGCGGCGATCAATGTGCTGTCGCGCCATGTTGGGGCGCGCGTGGTGATCACCGATATGGGCGTGGCGGCCGACCTGCCCGAGCATCCCGACCTGCGCCGCTGCAAGGTGGCCTATGGCACACAGAACATCGCCCGCGGCCCGGCGATGAGCCGCGCCCAGGCCGTGCAGGCGCTGGAAGCCGGCGCAGCCGTGGCGCTGGAGCAGATCGCAGCCGGGGCAGACCTGATCGCCACCGGCGATATGGGCATCGGCAACACCACCCCCTCGGCCGCCATCGCGGCGGTCTTCACCGGCCAATCGGCCGAGCAGATCGCCGGGCGAGGCACCGGGGTGGATGACCAGGGCCTGCAGCGCAAGATCGCCGCCATCCAGCGCGCCATCGACGTCAACCAGCCGGACGCAAGCGACGGGCTGGACGTGCTGGCTAAGGTCGGCGGGTTTGAGATCGCCGGCATCGCCGGGGCGATCCTGGCTGCCGCCAGCCAACGCAAGCCGGTGGTGGTGGACGGCTTCATCTCCACCGCTGCAGCGATGATCGCCGACCGGCTGTCGCCCAACCTGCGCCACTACCTGATCGCCGCCCACACTTCACAGGAACGCGGCCACCACCTGATGATGGACTGGCTGAACCTGAAGCCGCTGCTGGATATGCGCATGCGGCTGGGCGAAGGCACCGGCGCCGCGCTGGCGATGACGCTGATCGAAGCCGCCTGCAAGACGCTGGCCGAAATGGCCACCTTTGGCGAGGCCGGCGTCTCCGAAAAGGAGTAAGCGATGGGCGAAGCCTACCCCCAGCCCACGCCCAAAACCGATCCCGGAGCGCCCGGCGAACTGGTGACCCCGGCGCCGGCAAACCCCGGTGAGCCGGCAAACCCCGGTGAGCCGGAAGCCCACGACGCGCCGGCAGACCCCGGCGCGCCGCCCGCCGCCCCTACCCCGCAGCAGCCGGAACAGGCGGAGTCGGCCTCCGGGCAGTTTACCATCTTTCTAACCGCGGTGCAGTTCTTGCTGATCTCGCCGGCCTTCGTCAAGCGCCGCTTCACCGCCCGTGAGCTGGGGCAGGCCACCGCTTACTACCCGCTGGTGGGCCTGATCCTGGGCGGGCTGTTGGTCGCCATCGACTGGCTGCTGGGGCTGTTCCTGCCGCTGCAGCTGCGTTCGGCGCTGGTGCTGGCGGCCTGGGTCGGGCTGACCGGGGCGCTGCACCTGGACGGGTTCCTGGATTCATGTGACGGGCTGCTGGGCGGGTTCAACCCCGAGCAGCGCATGGAGATCATGCGCGACGAGCGCGTGGGGGCCTACGCCCTGGCGGGCGGGGTGCTGCTGATGCTGATCAAGTACAGTGCGCTGGTGGGCCTGTCCAGCCTGGGCGGGCAGCGCCTGCCGGCGCTGCTGCTGGCCCCGCTGCTGGGGCGGGCCGCCATCACCCTGGCGGTGTATGCCTTCCCCTACGCCCGCCCGCAAGGCCTGGGGCGCGAGATCAAGGACAACGTCCACAGCCGGGAGGTCAACCTGGCGGCGATGATCGCCGCCTGCGCGGCCCTGTCGCTGGCCATCCTGGCCTGGGATTTCCGCCCGCTGCTGGCGCTGTTCGGAGCCGTGGCAGCCTGGTGGGCCGGGACGCGCTTCATCTTACAGCGCATCCCCGGCCTGACCGGCGACAGCTACGGCGCGATCAACGAACTGGTCGAAGCGCTGGCGCTGGCGCTGTTCACGGTTGGCTAAGCCGGTTATGCGCATCCATATCCTGTCGCTGGCGCTGGCAATCGACCTGCTGCTGGGCGAGCCGCCGAACCGCTGGCACCCGGTGGCCTGGATGGGCAGCCTGATCGGCTGGGCCAGGCGGCGGGCCGAGGCGCGCCTGGCCCGCCCCGGCGCTGATCCGGCCAACGCCGCCGGACCTGACCGGCGCGGTGAGGCGCTGCTGCTGGGCACGGCAATCGCCGCCGGCGGGATGGGCCTGTCGGCCGGGCTGGGCTGGGCGGCGCTGCGGCTGTGCCGCTGCCTGCCCGCCCCGCTGTATGCGTTGGCAGTCGCCCTGCTGATCAAGAGCACCTTCAGCATCCGCGGCCTGGACCGCGCCGCCGGCGAGGTGCAGGCCGCCCTGGAGGCCGGCGACCTGCCCGAGGCGCGCCGCCGGCTGGCCTGGCACCTGGTCAGCCGCGATACCAGGCGGCTGGACCAAAGCCAGGTGGCGGCGGCGGCAATCGAATCGGTGGCCGAAAACACCGGCGATGGGATCGTGGCCCCGCTGCTGGCCGCCGCGGCCGGCGGCGCGCCGCTGGCGCTGGCCTACCGCTGCGCCAACACCGCCGACGCCATGCTCGGCTATCACACCCCGCAGCTTGAGTGGCTGGGCAAGGCCCCCGCCCGGCTGGACGACCTGCTCAACCTGCTGCCAGCCCGCCTGTCTGGGCTGCTGATCGTGCTGGCTGCCCCGCTGGGCGGCGGCAGCCCGCGCCGCGCCTGGGAGGTGATGCGCCGCGACGCCCGCCTGACCGCCAGCCCCAACGCCGGCTTCCCGATGAGCGCCATGGCCGGCGCGCTGGACCTGCGCCTGGAAAAGCTGGGCCACTATGTGCTGCACCCAGGCGGCCGCTCCGCCGCAGCGGGCGATATCCGCCGCGCCCGGCGCATCCTGCGCGGGGCCGCCGGGCTGGCCCTGCTGGTCTCCGCCGG
>JBJSYW010000597.1:0-7027 GCA_046089985.1 Chloroflexota bacterium | reverse complement strand
AAGCCATCCTGCCCGCCCACCAGGTGGGGGTGCAGGTGTTGGGCGACTGTTACGGGGGGCTGGTACACCTGGGCGAGCGTGAAGGCTCGCTGCTGTATGGCAACCAGAAACTGGTCGAGGAGTCCCCGGCCCCGTGCCTGGACCCCGAGCGGCGCAGCGCGCTGCACCACACCGCCCTGGCCCTGGCGCGGCTGTTCGCCTTCCAGAACGTGGGCACGGTCGAGTTTTTGCTGGATGAGCAGGGGCAGTATTACTTCAGCGAAATCAAGCCGCGCATCCAGATCGTACACCCGCTGGCCGAGATGCTGGCGCGGGTCGATCTGGTGCAGTTGCAGTTCCGGCTGGCGGCGGGCCAGCCGCTGCCGTTCGACCAGGCCGGGGTGCAGTTGGACGGCTGGGCGATGCAGTGCCGCATCACCGCCGAAGACCCCTGGCGGCAGTATTTGCCCAACCCGGGCCGGCTGGAGATGGTGCGCCTGCCGGGCGGGCCGGGGGTGCGGGTGGATACGTATGTGTACTGCGGCTGCGCCATCCCGGCCGAGTATGACCCGCTGGTGGCCAAGCTGATCGTGTGGGCGGCGGACCGCCCGGCCTGCACGGCGCGCCTGCGCCAGGCGCTGCGCGAGTGCAGCCTGATCGGCGCTCCCACCAACCTCCCGCTGGTGCAGCGCATCGTCGACCAGCCGGCCTTCCAGGCCGGCAGCTACACCACCGATGGGCTGCTGGAACCCGGGCATGACGAGAGCGGCGATGAAGAGGCGCACTACCGCGACCTGGCCGCCGTGGTGGCGCTGCTCTACCAGGGCCAGGCGGCGGGCCGGCGCCCGGTGCGCCCGGAGCGGCTGCAGACCGGCTGGCACCGCGACAGCCGCCGGCTGCCTTCGTGAGGAGAGATGAGCAAATATTCGGTCACGATTGACGGGTACACGTTTGAGGTCGAGGTGGAAGCGCACAACCCGGCCGCCGGGCGGGCGCGCCTGCTGGTGAACGGCCGGCCGGTGACGGTGCAGACGCCTGAGCCGCCGGCTGCGGGCCGGGCGGTGGAGTGGTTTATCGTGGACGACCGCCCGTGCGAGGCAACGCTGGACGGCGATTTCAACTGGGTGCGCTCAAACCGCGGCATCTACGCGCTGGAAATCCAAGACATGGACCCCTCGCTGGCCCGCCCGCCCACCGGTGATGGGCGGGTTAAAGCGCCCATCCCGGGTATCATCAGCCAGGTGATGGCGGCGGTGGGGGATGAGGTGGAGGCCGGGCAGCCGCTGCTTGTATTAGAAGCGATGAAAATGGAGAACGAGATTCGTGCTGGACGCTCAGGAACGGTTAAAATACTGAATGTGGCCCCCGGACAGCGGGTGAGCCTGAACGATTTGCTGGCCGAGATCGATTGAACCGAGACGCATGCTGCGCATCCTGATCGCCGACGATTATCACCTGTTTCGCGTTGGCCTGGTGCATGTGCTGACCGGGGCCGGTCTGCAGGCAGCGGCCACGGTGGATAACGCCGAAGACGCCCTGCGGGCCTGCCTGGAGGTCTGCCCAGACCTGGCGATCGTCAGCCCGCGCCTGGGCGGCGAGAGCAGCGCCGGGCTGGTGCGCCGGCTGCTGCTGGCGCAGCCCAGTCTGCATGTGCTGGTGCTTTCAGCCGCCGAACAGGCGGATGACCTGTACGAACTGTTAGAAGCCGGCGCCCGCGGCTACCTGCTGAACAACATCTCGGGCGGCGAACTGGTGCAGGCGATCGAGCATATGTACGCCCAGGGGGCGGTGCTGTCACCGGAACTGCTGCGCCCGGCGCTGGATGAGCTGGCGCAGCTGCGCCGGCGCGCCTGCCGGCAGGATCCGCGCCTGGAACAGTTGACCCAGCGCGAGCGCCAGGTGCTGACCTGCGTGGCGCGCGGGCTGAGCAACCCGGAGATCGGCGCCGAGCTGGAGTTATCGCCGCATACGGTTAAATCGCACCTGCGCAGAATCCTGGAAAAGCTCGGCTTTCACACCCGCTCGGAAGCGGCGGCCTGGTGCGCGCGGTATATGAACTAGCGCCTCACGTTGTAAGTAAAGGTCGGCGGCATATCCCCCATTTGGGGGATACGCCGGCATGGATTGTAATAGACCGAGTATCCTGCCTCAGATAATCCAATTAACTGACGACAAAAACCTGAGAATTGGGTAAACTACCCTGGCTGCGGGTACCTGCGAGGTGAAATGTCTGAAAATCAAACCGTTCTGCCCGATCAGAGCAATCCCTGGCCGCGCCGCTTGATGATCGCCGGCGGTGCGCTGATGGCGGTGATCCTGCTGGGCGCGATGGCGTTTAAGATCTTCCAGCCGATCCAGGTGCTGCCGCGCATCCGCCTGGCGCCGGGCTTTTCATGGACCGACCAGGACGGTCAGCGTCTGACCAACGAAGACCTGCGCGGCAAGCTGGTGTTATATACCTTCTTTTACACCCACTGCCCGCCGGAAGCCTGTGCGGCGCAGAACCGGGTGATGGGCGATGTGCAGCGCCGGCTGGGCGAGCTGGAGCAGGCCGGTGTGCCGGTGCGGTTGGTGTCGGTCTCGGTGGACACCGAGCGTGATACCCCGCAAGCGCTGAGCGAGTACGCCCGGGCTGCCGGGGCCGATCCGCAGGTGTGGCGCTTCGCCTCAGCCGGCGACCCACGGCTGCTGAAGACGGTGGTGGGCGGCGGTTTTGAAGTGTTTTACCAGCCGCAGCCGGACGGCGCGTTCCAGCTGGACCCGGTGTTCGTGCTGGTGGATGGTTGGGGGCTGGTGCGCGGCGAGTATCGCTACACCACGCTCAGCCCGGAATCGGACCGCATCATCCGCCACCTGGGCGTGTTGATCGACGAAGTTCAAAACAGCTCTGGGGCAAACCGGCTGGCCTACGAGGCGGCGCACCTGTTCCTGTGCTATTCACCGTAAGGCAAAGAAAGAAACGATGTCCAAATTTAAAGTCTTAATGATCGCGGCCGGACTGCTGGCTGGCGCAGGGCTGGCCTGGTTGGCGCTGCCATATATCCTGCCGCACCAGTTCCACGGCACGGTGGTGCAGTCGCCCGATACCGCCCCCGATTTCAGCCTCGCCTCCAGCCAGGGCGGCGAGTTCCGCCTGGCAGACCAGCGCGGCAAGCTGGTGATGCTGTACTTTGGCTATACCTTCTGCCCGGATGTATGCCCGAACACGCTGGGGCAGGTGAAGCAGGCCCAGAAGGCGCTGGGGCGGCGCGGCAGCGATGTGCAGGTGGTGATGATCTCGGTTGACCCGCAGCGCGACACTCCCGAGGTGCTGGCGCGCTACTTGAAGAACTTTGACCCGAGCTGGATCGGAGCCAGCGGCAGCGAAGAGCAGGTGGCCCAGGCGGCGGCGCTGTACGGGATCTATTATGAGAAGCACCCCGGCAGCCCGCAGACCGGCTACCTGGTGGATCATACCGCCACCGTGATGGTGATCGATGCTGACGGTCACCTGAAGTTGGTATTTCCGTTCGGCACGACCGGTGAGGACATGGCCGACGACCTGGCGTATTTGATGCGTTAGAAATTGTCTATTCTGTGGAAGGAGGAGAGCATGGCGAAGGAGAAGGAAAAAGAGACCCAACCGGATGAGGAGTTCAAGCCCCGGGGAACGATTGCGATCCTGGTGCTGTTTGCAATTACCCTGATCCTGTTGTGGGGCTATATCTACCTGATTTTGATTCAACGAGGAGTGACGGTATGACCAGCAAGAACCTTCCGCTCAACCCCCCGCAGAGCGGCGCCTCTGGGCTGCACATCAACCCCTACGAACGCGGCTGGCTGATCGTCAGTGGAGCGATCCTGATCGGCTTCCTGATCGCGGTCACCATCGCCAGCTATGCCCTGGGCATCCAGACTCCTTCCCCCGAGCAGCGGGTTGACCCGAACACGGTGGCAAAGACCGGCCCCTTCGCGGCCCCCGGCCTGCGCGAGCTGGCTCCCGGCAAGTATGAAGTCTACCTGCTGGCCCAGGTGTGGCGCTTCGCCCCGGCCGAGATCACCGTCCCGAAGGGCTCAACGGTGACCTTCTACGTGACCAGCATGGACGTGCAGCACGGCTTCAAGCTGCAGGGCACCAACATCAACCTGCAGATCGTGCCCGGGCAGGTCTCCAAGCTGACCCACACCTTCGACACCCCGGGTGAGTTCACCTTCCTGTGCCATGAGTACTGCGGCGCAGGCCACGCGGCGATGGCCGGCAAAGTGATCGTTACTCCTTAAGACCGAGGCATACCTATGTTGGCAGATTACAAACTTCCGGTTTCGGACAAACGGTTCATCGGCTGGCACCTGATCGTAGCCATCACCGCGCTGGCGATCGGCAGCCTGTTTGGCCCGCTGCAGGCATTTGAGCATGCCGGCTGGGACCTGTACCCCTACCTGCAGCCGATATTCAAGTCCTACTACCAGGGCCTGACGCTGCACGGCGTGCTGAACGCTCTGGTGTGGACCACCTTCTTCATCACCGGCTTCCTGACCCTGACCGTCACTTATGGGCTGAAGCGCCCGTTGAAGTACCCGGTGCTGAACCAGGTTGGTTTCTGGGTGATGGTGGTAGGCCTGGTGACGGCGGCTATCCCGATCCTGGGCAACAAGGCCTCGGTGCTGTACACCTTCTACCCGCCGCTGAAGGCCGATTGGGCCTTCTACGCCGGGCTGACCCTGGTGGTGGTGGGCAGTTGGATCGAAGGCTACGGTTTCTACTTCACCTACTACCAGTGGCGCAAAGAGAACCCCGGCGTGCGCACCCCGTTCATCGCCTTCGGCAGCCTGATCACGATGGTGATGTGGCAGTTCGCCACGCTGGGCATTGCAATTGAGATCCTGACCATGCTGCTGCCCTGGTCGCTGGGGCTGATCGCCGGCACCGACCCGCAGCTGGCGCGCACCTACTTCTGGTTCACCGGTCACCCGCTGGTGTACTTCTGGCTGCTGCCGGCCTACATCTCGTGGTACGGAATGCTGCCGCGCCAGGCGGGCGGCAAGACCTTCAGCGATGCGCTGGCCCGGCTGGCCTTCTGGCTGTTCCTGTTCCTGTCGATCCCGGTCGGCTTCCACCACCAGTTCACCGACCCCGGCGTGCCGAACGCCTGGAAGTACATCCACTCGGTGCTGACCTACGCGGTGGCCTTCCCGTCGCTGATGACCGCCTTCACCGTCGTCGCTTCGCTCGAGTTTGCCGGGCGGGCCAATGGCGGTAAGGGGCTGTTGGGCTGGATCCGCGCCCTGCCGTGGGGCAACCCGTCAGTGGCGGCGCAGTTGTTGGCTGGGATCCTGTTCTTCTTCGGCGGCATCGGCGGTATCACCAACGCCTCCTATAACATCAACCTGATCATCCACAACACCGCCTGGGTGCCGGGCCACTTCCACCTGACGGTGGCTACCGCGGTCACGCTGTCGTTCATGGGCATCACCTACTGGCTGGTGCCGTACGTCAGCGGGCGCAAGCTGTGGCAGCCCAAGCTGGCCCTGGCGCAGGCCTGGGTGTGGTTCGTGGGTATGTTGATCTTCTCGAACGGGATGCACGTGCTGGGCCTGCTGGGCGCGCCGCGCCGCACCCCGTTGGGCATCGCCCCTTACATCCCGGCCGAATGGAACGGACGCCTGTTCCAGGTGGGCGTCGGCGGCGCAATCCTGCTGATCGGCGCGATCCTGTACCTGGCGGTAATGATCGGCACGGCCTTCTCCAAGCAAAAAGAAGAAGTGCCCGAAGCGCAGATCATCCCGGTGGCGGATGCGCTGACCGACCCGCAGCAGACCCCCGGCTGGCTGGACCGCTGGGCGCCGTGGTTGGTGGCGACGCTGGTGCTGATCGTGATCGCCTACGGCCCGCAGCTGTTCGATCAGATCTCCAACATGACGCTGACCTCGCCCGGGTTCCGGGTCTGGTAAAGCGCTGAAGAATGACCCCCGAATGGGCTGTGCCGCAGGCGCAGCCCATTCTCGATTGTAGCGCCGGCCGTTCCAGGCCTGCCTGTGCTGCGGCCGGCGCGCGCCAACTTTGACCCGCAACTAAAAACAACCAAAATAAACGCGATGTGGCCAAATACTGGAATCGATTGGAAAGCCCGCCAATCCGGGTGGGTGAAAAAGCTGCTGCGCGGCGCCGAGCGCCTGTCGCTGGCGCTGGAGCGCCCGGTGGGCCGGCTGGTGGGCAGCCCGCAGTTCAACCCGCTGTATCACACCGGCACGATCACGGTGTTCCTGCTGCTGGTGGTGGCGTTCACCGGGGTCTACCTGACGCTGTTCTACCCGTTCGGTTTTGAAGCCTCCTACCGGGCGGTGGCGGGGGTGGAGACGGTCTTCCTGGGACGGCTGATGCGCGCCCTGCACCGCTATGCCTCTGGGGCGCTGGTGATCGCCGCGCTGCTGCACGGCTGGCGCACCTTCTTCCAGGACCGCTTCCGCGCCGCACGCTGGACGGCCTGGTTGAGCGGGGTGGGCATGGCGGCGCTGGTGTGGGTCATCGGGGTGACCGGCTACTGGCTGATCTGGGATGAACGCACCCAGCCGATCAATCAGGTGCTGATCGACATGCTGGACGGCTCGGCCGCCGGGCAGGCCTTCCTGGTGGATTACCTGGTGCTGCCAAAGGATGGGGTTGGCTCCGCTTTTGTGCTGATCGTGATCGGGCTGCACCTGGGGCTGTCGGCGCTGACCGGCTGGCTGCTGTGGCTGCATCTGAAGCGCCTGAACCGGCCGAAATGGCTGCCGCCCAATTTCTGGATGGCGCTGGTGGGCGGGCTGCTGGTGATCGCCGCCGTGGCGCGGCCGGTGGGCACGCTGCCGCCGCTGGATTGGACGCGCCTACCCGCCGGGCTGCCGCTGGACGCCTGGTATCTGGCCTACCTGCCGCCGGCGCTGGGCGGCTCGGCCGGAGCCTGGTGGCTGGGGCTGGGCAGCCTGCTGCTGCTGGCGGCGCTGGTCCCGTGGCTGCTGGGCAGCTGGACCCGCCGCCCGCTGCCGCCGGTCAAGATCGACCCGGAACGCTGCACCGGCTGCACGCTGT
>JBJSYW010000596.1:0-15742 GCA_046089985.1 Chloroflexota bacterium | reverse complement strand
GCCTGGCCCTGAGCAAGAACCTGGTGGAAGCGAATGGCGGCTCGATTTGCGCCGCCAGCCGGGTTGGCGAGGGCAGTACCTTTACGGTGGCGCTGCCCACCACGAAAGGCTGAGTGATACAGCGGTTATCGCGGTGAGGGCCAATCATCCGATGCGAACCATGCTCAAGCGGCAAGCGCCAATCCGTTGGAAAGTGCTCATCCCCCTGGGGGTATGCCTGGCGCTGGCTGCCGCGCTGTGGCCGATCAGCGCGTGGGTGCGCGGCCGCCTGCTGGATAACCAGCGCTTCAGCATCGAGAATGCCGTCTCGGCCTACAGCGGCTCGCTGACCGCCATCGTCAACCAGCGCCTGGCGCTGATCGCCGGGGTGACCTCGTTCGTATACAGCCACCCGGATGACCGCCAGATGACCGAGCTGTTCCCTGAATACGCCGGGCATCTGTATGCCAGCCAGGGCGGCATCCGGACGATCCAGGTCTTCCCCCCGCAGGGGGCCGAACTGGTGTACCCGGTCGCTGGCAACGAGGTCGTCAGCACGCGCACGCTGAACGACCTGCTCATCGACGCCCGCCCGCAGGTGCAGGCCGACCTGCAGCGCGCCATTTCCACCCGCGCCCCCACGCTCAGCGAACCATACCAGCTGCGCCAGGGCGGGATGGGGCTGGTGATCCGCCAGGCGATCTTCCGCGACGACAAATTGTGGGGCTTCACGGTGGTCGTCCTGGATGTTCCCGACCTGTGGAAAGACGCCGGACTGCTGGCCGAGCAGATCAATTTGCGGGTGGCTGTGCGGCATGCCGGCAGCGGCCAGATCCTGTTCGGAGCGCCGGAGGTGTTTGCCGAAAGCCCAGTGCTGCGCCCAATCGCCCTGCCGGATGGGAACTGGGAGATCGCTGCCGTGCCCCAGGCAGGCTGGGGGCCATCCATCGCTGTCGAATGGGGCGTATACCTGGCTGTAAGCGTGGCCTTTGTGCTGCTGCTGACCTTTATCGCATACCGGGTGACCGCCTTCGAGATGCGCCTGCGCGAGATCGTGGCCCAGAAAACCGCCTCGCTTTCGCAGGAACTGATCCACAATGAAGCAGCCAACAAACAGATCCTAAAATTGAACCGCATCTACTCGGTGCTGAGCGCCACGAATGAAGCGATTATCCGCGTGCGCGACTTGACCGAGCTGTATCAAAGCACCTGCCAGATCGCCATTGAGAAAGGCGGGTATGAGCTGGCCTGGATCGGCCTGATCTCGCCGGCTTCACAGGCGCTTTATCCGATAGCCCGGGCCGCCAAGGATCCGGCCAACCTGGCGGTGATCGAATACTGCCTGGGCGATGGTCCAACCAGCGCCTGCCCGCTGCGCATCGCGCTGCACTCCCCGGGGCTGATGGTATGCCGGGGCGATACGCCCGGCTGCCGGCTGCACAGCCTGGCGCCCGGGATCGTCTCGCTGGCGTCTTTTCCACTGATGGTCAAAGAAGAGAATCGCGGCGTAATCAGCTTCGGCGCCGCTCACCTGGAGCAGTTCGGCGCCGAAGAACTGCAGCTGATCAGAGAACTGGCCCGCAACATATCCTATGCCATCGAGTTCAGCGAGCAAGAGGAACAGCGCAAATGGTTTGAGGCGGAAGTCATCCAGCTCAACCGGCTGTATCGCATGCTCAGCCAGGTCAACGAGCGCGTGCTCCGCACCGCCTCCCGCACGGAGCTGCTGGAGACCGTGTGCCGGATCGCCGTGGAGCAAGGCAGCTTCCGGCTGGCCTGGGTGGCCTGGGTCGACCGGGAGGCAGGCTGCCTGCGCCTTGCGGCGCAGGCCGGCGACGACTCGGGCCGGCTGAACACGTTGGTTATCCCGCTGCAAGACCCGAATGGGACTTACGGTCCGCTGGTCACGGTGGTGCAGACCGGCGCGCCGTTTTTTAGCCTGGATTTTGACCACACCATCTGGAAAGAGGCCGCCGAACAGATCGGTTTCAAGGCCATGGGGTCTTTTCCGATCCGCCTGAACGGGGAAATCTGCGGCACGCTGAACGTGCATGTGGAAAACAACAACTTCTTCCGCATGAAAGAGATCAACGTGCTGCAGGAGGTGGCCGACGACCTGTCCTTTGCGCTGGAATACCAGCTGCAAGAGAGCCTGCGCCTGGAAGCCGAGGCGGCGATCACCCATTCCGAACACCGCTACCGGGCCTCGCAGCAGGCCGGGCACATCGGCAGTTGGGAGTGGGATGTCTCGCTCGACTGCCTGAGCTGGTCGGAAGAGATGTACGCCATCTTCGACAAAGACCCGGACGCCTTCACCCCCTCCAACTCGGCCGTCTTCGACGCCATGCTGCCGGAAGATCGCCCGCTCGCCGCGGCGGCGGTAGATGCGGCGCTGCAGCAGCATACCCCGTTTTTTGTCGAGTACCGCATTTTGGATCGTCACGCCAACCAGAAATGGATTGAATCAAAAGGCGAACTGGCCTTCAACGCCGAGGGGCTGCCAACCATGGCGGTGGGCACGGTGCAGGATATCACCCGCCGCAAGCAGGCCGAAGAAGCCCTGCGCCGGCTCAACCTTGAACTGGAACAGCGCGTGGCAGACCGCACCCGCCAACTGGAAGAGTCGAACCGGGAACTGGAGGCCTTCGCCTATTCCGTCTCGCATGACCTGCGCGCCCCGCTGCGGGCGATCGAGGGCTTCTCCAGTATGCTGCAAGAGGATTACGCCGCCCAGCTCGACCAGGAAGGCGGGCGGTTGATCGAGGTCATCCGCGCCAACACCGGCAAGCTGGACAAGCTGATCACCGACCTGCTGGCGCTCTCCAGGGTCAGCCGGGCCGAGCTGCAGGTCTCGCCAATCGACATGACCGGCATGGCCTATTCGATCTACCATGAAGTGGCCACGCCGGAAGTGAGCGCAAAATTCACCTTCCAGGTCAACCCGCTGCCGATGACCGCCGGCGACCCAACCCTGATGCGCCAGGTGTGGACCAATCTGATCTCCAATGCGATCAAGTACACCCTGCCAAAGAGCGAGCGCCGGATCGAGATCAGCGGGTACGAACAGGCCGGGCAGTGCATCTACCTGGTCAAGGACAGCGGGGTGGGCTACAACCCCAAATTCGCCGCTAAACTCTTCGGCCTGTTCCAGCGCCTGCACAAGTCACAGGATTTTGAGGGCACCGGCGTAGGGCTGGCGATCGTCAAGCGCATCATTGAACGCCATGAGGGGCGTATCTGGGCCGAGAGCACTCCCGGCGAAGGCGCCGTGTTCTACTTCTCCCTCCCCACGAGGACCGCATGACCAGCCTGCGCATCTTATTTGTGGAAGACCTGCCCACCGATCAGGAACTGGCTGAACGCAACCTGCGCGCCGGCGGGCTGGAGCTGACCTCCCGGCGCGTGGACACCGAAGACGAATTCCTGGCTGCGCTGCAAGATTTCCACCCCGAGATCATCATCTCCGATTATTCCATGCCCATGTTCGACGGCATGCAGGCCCTGCGGCTGGCCCAGGAATCGGGCCGGGAGATCCCGTTCATCATCCTGACCGGGGCGCGCAACGAGGAGATCGCCGTGACCTGCATGAAAGCCGGGGCCTGGGATTACGTGATCAAAGAGCGCATGAGCCGGCTGCCCTTCGCGGTGAGCGAGGCGCTGGCCAAACACCACACCCGCCAGCAGAAGGAGCGCGCCGAAAGCCAGTTAAAGAACCTCTACGCGCAGAACCAGGCCCTGCTGGCCCAGACTCAGCAGGCGCACCAGGATCTGATGCTGGCGTACGATGAAACCATCGCCGGCTGGTCGCACGCCTTGGATTTGCGCGACAAGGAGACCGAAGGCCATTCGGAGCGCGTGACCGAACTGACCCTGCAGCTGGCGTGCCGGCTGGGAGTCGGCGAACAGCAGTTGACCCCGATGCGGCGCGGCGCGCTGCTGCACGATATCGGCAAACTGGGCGTGCCCGATCACATCCTGCTCAAACCCGGCCCACTGACCAGCAGTGAGTGGGAGTTGATGAGGAAGCATCCGGTCTTCGCCTATGAGATGCTGTCGCCCATCGCCTACCTGAAGCCAGCGCTGGCCATCCCCTACTGTCACCACGAACACTGGGATGGAAACGGCTACCCGCGCGGCCTGCGCGGGCCGCAGATCCCGCTGGAGGCGCGCATTTTCAGCGTGGTAGACGTGTGGGATGCGCTGACTTCCGACCGGCCCTACCGCAAAGCCTGGACCCGCGAGCAGGCCCTGGATGAGATCAAAGCGCAGAGCGACCGGATGTTCGAGCCAGCGATCGTGAGCGCCTTCCTGGAGGTCGCAGCCTCCGGATAGCTCAGGAAGCCCGGCCCTGCTGGCCGCGCAGCGCCTCGTCGATCAGCGCCTGGATGGTGATCACATCCACGGTCATCAAGATCAGGACGAAGATGGTGGCTTCGGTCTGGCCGACCATCAGCCGGCTTTTCATCACCAGGCCCTGGATCTTTTCCTTCCAGTCACGCGTCAGCTCCTCTGCCAGGCGCAGGCCCTCGATATTCAAGGACACCCTGGGCAGGCCGAAATGCAGCCGGCGGCCAGTCTGGTTGGCGAACATCGAAACGCAGGCGTTCAAGACGATGTTGCCCACTTCAGCCAGCACGGTCTGCTCGGTGCTGGTCAGCCCTGCCAGCTCGCTGTTTTGCTGCAGCAGCGTTTTGACCAGCGCATCGGCGTTGCGATTGGTCATCACCATCAACGAGTTGCCGATCAACCCCCCGAAGAAACCCTGCTCAACCACCGAGCCCAATTCCCCGATCTCGCTCTCCAGGAAGCGGCTGACGTCGGGATAGCCGATAGCCCGGATCTCCAGGACATGCAGTTTGACATGCTGTTTGAGGATCCCCGAAAGCGAAGCGGCGGCGCGCCCGGTGGCAACATTCATCAATTCGCTCAGGGCATCCATTTGGAGGGGGGTTAGCTCTAGCATCGCCATCTTGAAATCTCCGCCGGCTCAACTGCCCCGGCTCGCCAGGAGCCGGACAATCAGCGCCAGCAGTTCTTCGTCTTTCACAGGTTTATTCAAATAGGCGGTTGCCCCGGCAGCCAGCACTTCATCGCGCGTGGCGGTCTGGATATCCGCAGAGATCACGATCAGCGGGGTCAATCGGTCGATCTGGCGCAGGTGGCCGATCAGCTCGCCACCTTCCATCTCCGGCATCAGCAGATCCAGGGTCACCAGGTCGGGGTTCAACCCCGGCATCAGTTCCAGCGCTTCCAGGCCGCTGGCAGCTTCGTGAACCTCATACCCGGCGTCCTTCAGGATGCGCCGCAAGGTGGTGCGGGCAAATGCGGAGTCGTCGACGATCAAGATCTTAGGCATAGGAGCATCCTTTGAAAATAAGGTGGCTAAATTATCCCACGTGGGGCCCAGCGGTCAATCCCCTTCGGGATTAAAAATCTCAATCCGGTCTCTACCCAACTGCTTGGCCCGGTACAGCGCCTGGTCGGCCCGCCGAAGCAGTTCAGCGGGAGAGAGCTGCTCGGCCATGCACGAGGCCACGCCAACCGACAGGGACAGCGGCTCGCACGGCCCCTGCAGATCGGCCAGCAGTTCCAGTTCGCCCACCAGCTTTTGCAGCCGGCGCGCCATCGTCACCGCGCCGTGCACGCCGGTTTCCGGCAGAAGGATGGTGAATTCATCTCCACCGTAGCGAGCCGCCACATCTCCCCGGCGCAGGTTCTGGTTGAACTTCGCCGCCAGCTGCCGCAGCAGTTCGTCGCCCACTGCGTGGCCGAAGGTATCGTTGTAACATTTGAAATGATCCAGGTCGATCATCAGCACCGAGAAGCTGCGGTGATAGCGTTCGCAGCGCTCCATCTCCCGCGCCAGCAGATGGTCCAATTCTCGCCGGCTGGAGAGGCCGGTCAGGCCGTCGGTGGTCGCCAGGCTGCGCAGCTCGCTTACCATGCGGGCGTTCTCCATCGCCAGCCCGATCTGGGGCGTCAGGGCGATCAGCAGTTCTTCCTCGCTGGTCGAAAAACGCCGCTGCGGGCTGCGCACGAAGACGTTGATCGACCCGACCGGCTGGCCCTGGCGGCTGATCACGGCGTACAACAAGCTGTGCAGGCCGTCTTGCAGGTAAATCTCCTGGTTGAGTGACCGGATCGAATTGGCCAGATTATACACCGTGCCGATCATGCCGTACTGGTTGATGATCACGTCAACCATCGCCTGGGTCGAACGGAACTCGAGCACATGGCGTTGGCTTGCCCCATGGGCAGCAATCACCCGAAAGACTTTCTCAGCCGGGTCAAGATAGGTGATGGTGACGCAGTCGGCCTGCAGCACATCCGCCAGCAGGTCCACCGCCACTTCAGCGATGTTCCTGCCGCTCATGGTCTGGCTCAGTTCCTGGGAGAAGCGCAGCAGGGTCTCCATTTGGCTGTTGGACTGGCGCAGGCTGCGCTCCGCCTGCACCGGGCCGGTGATGTCCTGCGTGCTGAAGATGATGCCTTCGATCTGGTTCTCACCGCCGATCAGCGGCGCGGCGCGCAGCTTCAGCCAGCGCATCTGCCGGCCTGAGTGGCAGGGGATGTTCTCGCTGTACAGCGCCCTGCGGCCGTCCAGCAGTTCGCTGCACAGGCTGCGCCATTTCTCCTGCTCGCTGCCGCTGAATGCGTCCAGCAGATCCCGTCCGCTGATCTGCGCCGACAGCCAGGCTTCGCCGTTATTCTCGTGGGCGAACTGGTCCCAGGCGCTGTTGGCATGCGTCAGGCGCAGCCGGCTGTCCACGGTGTAGATCACATCGCCGGTCTGGTTCAATACACCCTGAAAATAGGTGCGCCACGAGTCGGTCTGCGCATGGGTTTGGGCGTTGTACAGCGCGTTGGCTGCGCTGGAGGCCGCCAGCTGCAGCATCGTCAGATCACTGCGCGAGAAAGCCGCCGGCGCTTTGCTCTCCAGATCGATCACACCGATGCACGCGCCCTGTGCGATCAGTGGGACGGTCATCTCAGAGCGGATTTCATCCGAAAAGGCCACGTAGCGCGCGTCCCGGGCGGCTTCGCCGGTCAGCACCGGCCTGGCGTTGCGGTAGGTCCAGCCGGTCAGCCCACGCTCCAGGTCAAAGGTAGTGAACTGCTCGGGCAGCGCCAACCCATCGGCAGCCAGGACGGTCAGGCGGCCGTCTTTTGCCACCAGCACGGCTGCAAAATCGGCCTGGAACAACCGGCGCACCTGCACCACCAGCGCCCGCATGCCGGCGTCCAGGTCGAGGGTGCTGGAAGACACATCCAGTTCATGCAAGAAAACCAGCTTTGCGATTTCGTGCTTCAGGTCGGCTTCAACCGCCAGCCGGTCGCTGACGTCTTGCACCGTGACCACCAACCCGCGCGCCCGGTCGCCGCCGCCCACCGGCACGATCGTGACGGTTTGAGAAACCGCGGCAGCCGGCGAGCCTGGCAGCGGCCGCAGGTTGAAGATCGCCGGGTTGAAGCGCGCCGACATGGTCACCGGCTGCCCATCGACGACGGCCTGCTCAAGCACCTGGCGGGTGCGCGCGCTGCGCTCGCCCAGGATCCGGTCCACATCGTACGGCGCAGCTTCGCCAGGCTCGACCGCCAGGCGCTGGCGCATGAAGGTATTCAGGGTGAGCACGCGCAGCGTTTCATCCAGGATCAGGATGCCAAACGGCAGAGCATCCATCACCGGCAGCATGATCTCGGAGTTGAGCTGGACCGCCGCGCCTGATTCTTCCATCATCGGACTATACCTGGTAACCGGCTGCATCCATGGCCTCAAATAACCGGTCCAGCGACTCGATCCCCATCACCAGCGCCACAAACCCCTGCACCTGGCTCTCGGCAATGGTGAACGAGGTCTGCACCAGCAAAGTATAGCGGATCTCCTGCTGGCCAACTTCCAGGGTGTTCAGCAGGTCATCGATGGCGTCCAGGCGCAGGCGCGGCACGGCAAAAGTCACATGCACCTTCAACAGGTTGCCGAAAGAGCCGACGAAAGCGTTCAACAAGATGTTGCCCACCTCCATCAGCGCCTCCCGGTCGGAGGGGGTCAGGCGCACTTTGGGCGTTGGCTCATCCGAAAGCAGGCCGATCAGGGTGGAAGCGCCTTCGGTCTCGAGGATCAGCAGTGCGTCGCCGCTGATCTGCCCGCTGAAGATCTGGTGCACGGTGGCGACTTCCGGCTCCAAGATACTCAGGTGCGCCTGCATATCGGGCAGCAGGTAAACGCTTACATCCGGGGCGCACAGATAGACCCGCTGCCGCACCAACGAAGAGAGCGACGCAGCCGCCCGGCCAAAGCCGATATTGACCAGTTCGGTCAGGGCGTCGCGTTGAACAGAGGTCAGCAGCATCGTATCATTCCATCTCTGAGCAAAAGCATCGCCATGGTGTGTGAGTCAACTGTGGCGGATGATCGTATCCGCCATCCGGTCGAGCGGAGCGATGACGTCTGCCAGCCCGGCGTCGATCACCGCTCGGGGCATGCCGAACACCACGCAGCTCTCCTCGGCCTCGGCGATCACCGTGCCGCCCTGTGCTTTGATCCAGGCGCAGCCGGCGGCCCCGTCATCGCCCATGCCGGTCATCACCACCCCCAGCAGGCGGCTGCCATACACTTCGGCGGCCGACTGGAACATAACATCCACCGCCGGGCGATGCAGCAGGTCCATCGGCCGCAGGTCCAGGTGGCTGATCACGCGCCCATCCGGCAGGCGCAAGAACGACAGGTGCAGCCCGGCCTGGGCGATCAACACCCGCCCGGGGCGCATCTCCACCCCTTCCGAAGCTTCAACCACCTCCAGCGTGCTGAGATCATCCAGCCGTTTGGCAAACAGCGCGGTATAGCCCAGCGGCATGTGCAGCACCACTGCCAGCGGCGCGGGGAAGTCTTTCGGCAGGCTGGGGATCAGCTGGCTGAGCGCCTGCGGGCCGCCGGTTGAAATGCCCAGCACCACTGCGTCAACCGTCCCACCTGCTTTGTGCTTCGCCGGCGCGCCCGGCGGCGCGCTGAACACGCCGGGGAGCTTGCCCGGCTCGACCGCTGCGGCGACCAGCAGCTTGGCGATCAGATCGTTCTGGATCTCGTAAATGCGTTCGGTTGCCAGGGCGGTGGGCTTCTGGACGAAATCCAGCGCCCCGGCTTCCAGCGCCCGGACCACCATCTCGCCGCTCTCGCTGGCGATGCTGACCACAATCACCGGCAGGCGGCGGCGTTTCATCTGCTCACGCAGGTAGCCCTCGCCATCCAATTCGGGCATGATCAGGTCCAGGGTGACCACATCCGGAGAGAGTTCGGCGGTTTTCTCCAGCGCGTCCCGCCCATTACGGGCCGTACCCACTACCTGGATATTTGAATTGGCGGATAACATCTCCACCAACACCTTGCGGATATAAGCTGAATCATCAACGACCAGGACACGAACCGGATGAGATAACGCCATAGCTCCTCGCTAGCTGTGATCTGATTGCGCCTACCTGGTATAAACAAAGCACTTCGATCGCTCGATTAATTCGAACGCCGTACTGACGCGCATTAACGACTCGGCTGCGCCTAAGAACAGGTACCCCGGCGTGCGCAGCGCCTGGTAGAAGTTTTGGGCTACACGTTGTATGGTGGTTTCATCGAAATAAATAAAAACGTTCCGACAAAAAATTATATCAAAACTTCCCGGCATAACCGCCCCATTCCACTGCGCCAGGTTGAGATATTGAAAGCTGACCCGGGAGCGGATGTCATCCACCAGTTGGCTGCAGCCGCTGCCAGGCATAAAGTACCTGCGGCGCAAATCGGGCGGCAGCGCCCGGAAGGCGCGCTCTCCATAGCAGCCCTGGCGCGCCAGGCGCAAAGAATGTGAGTCAAAATCGACGCCAATGATCTCAATTGGTCCGCGGGCGAAACAGCCGGCCTGATCGAGAGCGATCGCCATACTATACGGCTCTTCGCCGGAGGCGCAGGCCGCATGCCAGATGCGCACCGGGCGGCCCGCGGCCTGGCTTTGCAGTTCCGGAACCAGCTGGTTGGCTGCCAGCAGCACCTGGTCAACTTCGCGCCAGAAGTAGGTCTCTCGCACCGCCAGGGCGGTTTGCACCAGCAGCCATTCCTGCGAGTTGTGCTCGTCATACTTCAACAGGTAGTAGTAATCGACAAAAGAAGTCAACCCACGCTCGGCCAGCAGCGGGGCCAGGCGGTCTTGCACCAGGTCACGCTTTTCCGGGCCATAAGACAGCCCCAGGCGCTCCAGGAGCAGCCGGCTGAGCAGCGTAAAAACGGTCTCGGTGAGCGGAATGGACTCGTACAGGTAGGCCATACGCTGCATCACCGAAGCTTCTTCAGAGCCGATTGGGCCGACCGGCGGGTGGGTTCATCCGGGGCGGTTTGGGCCAGCTTGAGCAAAGCCGGTCGGGCCGCGGCCGAGCCCAACTCGCCCAACGCATAGGCGGCGTTGCGGCGCACGCGCTCGGCCGGGTCGTTCAGCAGGGCGATCAATAAATTGGTCGCCTTGGGTGAGTTGATCAGCTGCAGGGTTTCCACCGCCGCAAGCCGGCCTTCCAGCGCGCAGCCCGGCTGCAGCGCCAGGCGCTCGATCTCAGGCAGCGCGGCTTCGCCCAGCGCCGCCAGCGCCGCGGCGGCTGCCTTGCGCTGTTCGCCAGACTGCAGCCCTTCGGCGATCAGCGCCACCGCTTGCGGTGAGCGCGCCCGCAGCAGGGTTTCCATCAGCAGGAGCGTATCTTCCGCCGGCAGGCGCGCCTGCCGCAGCGCCTGCACGGCTTCGGCGCTGCCATGCTCGCCCAGCGCCGCCAGCGCCGCCCGCCGCACCGCCGGCGAAGGGTGATTGAGCAGCGCCGCCAGCGCCGGCACCGCTGCCGGCAGGCGCGTGGCAGCCAGGCTGGCAGCCGCTTTCTCAACCACGTCGCTTTCCGGATCCTGCAGCAGGGCGATCAACTTTGGCACAATTGCCGCCCCACCGCTGCGGCCCAGCGCTTCAACTGCGGCGGCGCGCACCGGCGGGAGCGCATCATCCAGGCGCGCCTCCAGGGCGGTCAGCGCCGCCGGGTGGCGGAAATAGGCCAGCGAGCGGCAGGCGTAGATGCGCACCCACATCTCCGTGTCGCCGGTCAGCTGCACCAGCGCCGGCACGGCAGGCTCTGGCGGCGAGAAGCGCAGGGCGCGGGCGGCGGCGCAGCGGACTGCCGGCAGGGGGTCTTGCGCGGCGCGGCGTAGAACCGTGTTCACACGCGGGTCTTCGTACATCGACAGGCTCTCAATCGCCGCCTGGCGCACGCCGATCAGCGCATCCTGGCTGGCCTGCAGCGCCACCTCCAACCCGCGCGCATCGCCAAAATAGCCCAGCGAGCGTATGGCGGCTTCGCGCGCCGGCGGGCTGCCGTGCTGCGCCAGTTCCACCATCTTAGCGGTGTGCCCGGGGTGTCCAAGCGAATTGATTGCCCCGATCACGCTCTGGCGCACCAGCGCCGAGGGGTGATCAAGCTGCGCACACAGCGCGTCGAAGGCCGCCCGGTCGCCGATCTTGCCCAGCGCCCCGGCAGCCACAGCCGGCAGGTCGCCTTCTTCATTTTGCAGCGCCGCCAGCAGGGCCGGCACGGCGCTGGGATCGCCGATCGACCCCAGCGCGGCCAGCACCGCCCGGCGCGCCTCCGCATCCGGGTCGCTCAGCTTCTCCACCAGGGCCGGGATCGATTCCTTGCCGCTGCGCTTAAGCGCATCCAGGGCCTGTTCGCGCAGCTGCGGCGCCCCCAGCAGCAGGATTAACTGCCGGCGCGCCCCGACGATAAATTCAGCCCGCGCCGCAGGCTGCTTTCCGCCGCCTGGCTGGCCCAGCAGCCAACCGGCGGCAGTCACCAGGTCCTGCAGCAATGACACCCGCCCGGCCTGCGCCGGCTTGCGCGTCTCGGCTGCCAGCGCGGCCAGCAGCTTTTCCTGACCAGCGCGGCCGATCGCTTCCGATACCAGGTAGGGCACCGCGTGCACGCCGGCCGGGTCGCCCGGACGATCGCGGTTCAATGCGCACAGGGCAGCCACCGCCGGTCCCGCCTCGCCGCCCGGTGTTTCTAACCAATCCAAGATGACCGGCACAGCGCTTATCCCGCCGATGTACCCCAGGGCTTCGACCGCCGCAGCGCCAATCAGCTCATCCCCCACCAGGCGGGAAATTTCGTCCGCCGCAGTCGACGTGCCAATGCGCGCCAGCGCATCCAGGGCCGCGAACGACAGATAGAAATCGCGCGCCCGCAGGATCTTCAGCAGCGGTTCGATCGCCTCCAGCGCCTGCAAACGGCCCAGGCATTCCACGGCATTGAAACGCACATTCGGGTCCGGGTCATCCAGGCAGCGCAGCACCGGCTGGATCGATTCCGGGGCGCGCTGCTGCGCCAGGGCGATCAACGCGTAGGCGCGCACCTCTGCATCGGCGTCGGCGAGCAGCGCCAGCAGCCCGGGGATGACGTCTGCGCGCAGGCTGCCGAGCAGATCCAGCGCAGCGTTCAATACCCCCAGGCTGCGGTGGTTCTCCCGGATCAGCTGCAGCAGCTGCGCCGGCAGATCCTGCGCGCTGACATGCCGCAGCCGCTCCACTTCCTGCCTGCGCCGGCGCCAGTCGGGCGAGTCAAAGACATCCCGGTCAATCACGGCTGCTCATCCTGCATGCCAGGTTCACCCATTCTCTTCGCTGCCGTTGAGCGAGCGGCCCACTTCGTAAATATCCCGCCGGTTCTGTTCGGTCACCTTGCGCATATCGGCCAGGTCACTCAGTAGCGCGGCGGCCGATTTGGCCTGTTCCTGGTTTGACCGGCTGATCAGCCCGATCTGCCGCACCACGTTGTTGTTCGCCTGGGTGATCTCGCGCGCCGCCCGGCTCTGTTCCGCCATGGCATTGTTCACCAACCCCACCTGCTTGCGCACCTCCTCCACCGATTTGACGATCTGATTGGCTCCCACCGCCTGTTCATCGGTAGCCTTGGTCACCTGGGTCGCCAGTTGCGTGACCCGCGCGGCTTCTTTGCCGACCTGCTCTGCCCCGCTGGCAATCTCCAGGATTGCCCGCGAGGTGGTGGCTGCGCCCCGGCGCATATATTCCACTGCGCTGACCACCTGCTCGGCGCTGCGGGCCTGTTCGGCGGTGGCCCGTGTCACCACCCCCGCCAGCCGGTTGGTCTCCTGGTTGGCCTTGACGATCTCACGCGTGCCGCGGCTCTGTTCCAGCAGCGCCACGCTGACCTGAGCGCTGGACTTTTTGATCGCCGCCATCGCCTGCGCCACCGATTGGATCGTCTTCGCCTGTTCCCGGGTCGCCCCTGCCACCTGCTGTGCCTGCATGCTGACCGCCCGCACTTCGTTGAGCGCGCTGGCGCTGGCAGTGATCTGTTCCTCGGTCGCCCGGGTGATCTGCACCACCGATACGCCGCTGTCTTTGACCGCCGCCAGGATGTTCTTCAATCCGTCCGAGGCTTCATCGGCCAGGCGCGAACCGTCTTCAGCCACGCGCAGGCTGTCATTGGTCGATGCAACCGCGTCCTGCGCAGCGGTCTGCAGGGCGCGGATCATCACGGCAATCTCCGCCGCAGCCCTGGCTGACCGGTCGGCCAGGTTGCGGATCTCCTCCGCCACCACCGAGAAACCGCGCCCGGCTTCACCCGCCCGGGCGGCTTCGATCGACGCATTTAGCGAAAGCAGGTTGGTGCGCTCGGCGATGATGCTGATCGTGTTGACGATCGTGCCGATGTCTTCGGCTTTGCGCCCCAGGTCTTTCATCAAGCCGTTGGACGAATTGATCGAGTCACGGATGCGCGCCAGGCCGTTGATCGATTTCTGCACCGTGGCTCCCCCGGTCTCGGCCTCACGGATGGTGCGATTGGTAGCATCGGTGACCTGTTTCGATAAATCTGCCGTGGAGCGCACTGAGCGGTCCAGCTGCTGCACCGCCGCCAGCGCCTGTTCGGCAGCGGCGTTGATCTGGTTGGCGTTGTCCGCCACTTTGCTAATTGAAACCGCCATCTCTTCGGACGAGGTGGAGGTGTCTTCGATCGAGCGGTTGATCTTTTCGATGGTCGTGCTGACCTCTTCAATCGAGGCTGCCATAGCATTGGTGGACGACAGGGTCTGCTCCACCACGCCGGCCAGATCCCCGGCATTGCCGGAGACGCCGGCGATCGAGCGCGACAGTTCTTCAACGCTGGCCGCGCTTTGATTGATGCTGGAGGCCAGGTTGCTGGTATCGTCCGAGATGGTTTTGATGTTTGCACCCACCTGCGCCATTGAGGCGGCCGTCTCCGCCGCCGAACTGGACAGGTCCATCGCCATGCCCGCGGTGGATTGGATCGAACGCGCCATTTCTTCGATCGAGGCCGAGGTCTGGTTCACAGCCGAACCCAGGCTCAAGACCATCTGCCCCACTTCCTGAATCGAAGCCCCCGTTTCGTTAATGCTGGCGCCCAGCTCTTCGCTGGAGCCAATGATCGAATCGGCCTGGTTGGCGGTGCTGGTCAGCGAGGCAGCCAGCTGGTTGGCCCCGGTCACCGAGCGGTCCAGCGCTTGCAGCTGCGTTTCAACCCCGTCCGTGATTTGGGTGATCAATTTTGTGGCTGTGGTTAAAGTCAGGTCTTTCGCCATCTGGTTCTCCTTTTCAGAGCGGTTGAAGCGTTCTGGGGCGGCTGGGCAGATCTATGCGTGCGCCTTTTCCGGGTACGCCAGAACTTTCTCGACGTCCAAAATCATCAACAGGCGCTCGTTCAGTGCAATCACCCCGCGCACAAAATTCTCATTCTCGTCCATCATCATCGCCGGCGGCGGCAGGATCTTCTCCTCCGGGATCGAGAGATACTCGCGCGCCCGGTCCACCGCCAGGGCAACTGTCCGCGGCCCAACCCGGATCACGATCAAGCGCGCCTGCATGTCATACTCGATGCGTGGGTGGCCAAAGCGGCTGCGCAGGTTGATCACCGGCACAACCTGGCCGCGCAGATAAGCCACCCCGTCCAGGTATTCCGGCGAGTTGGGCGCCCTGGTGATTTGCTCCACCATCTCCATCTGCTGCACCACATCGGTGGAGATGGCATAGGTGGTTTCGGCCACCTGAAAGATAATGTAGGCAGTACTTTTGGTCATGCATGCTCCTGGATCGCCCGGTCTGCCGGTTCACTCAACCGGCTGCCTGCCAGGCGCTGGCCGATCAGTTCATTACAATCCACGATCAACGCCACGCTGCCATCGCCCAATTCCGTGGCGCCGCTGATGCTGGGTTCGCCAATTAACGGATCGGAGAGCGGGCGTACCACCGCCTCCTGAATGCCGATCACCCGGTCCACCAGGATGGCGGCCCGGTTTTCTTGCTGGCCCACCACCAGGCCGTACCAGCGCGACCGGGCCGAAGGCAGCAGCCGGTAACGAGCCTGCAGCGAGAGCAGCGGGATTGCGCCGTCGCGGTACGGCAGCAGCTGCATCCGTCCGGCGGGGCGAATATTCTCTGCTTCTACTTCGATCACTTCGTTGATCATGCTCTGCGGCAGCGCGTAGCGTTCGCCGCTGACTTCAACGATAAAGGCTTCAATGATCGTCAGCGTGAGCGGCAGCTGCAAGATAAAGCCGGCCCCCTGCCCGGGGTGATTTTCCAGGCGCAAATCCCCGCCCATGCCGGTGACCATCTCGTGGACGATATTCATCCCCATCCCGCGCCCGGCGCCCATATCGGCGGTCTCCTGGGTTGAGAAACCCGGGCGGCAGAGGATCTCCAGCAGGTCGTGGTCCGAA
>JBJSYW010000595.1:0-2780 GCA_046089985.1 Chloroflexota bacterium | reverse complement strand
GTATTACACCGCCGAAGGCAGCATCACCACCCCCGGCGACGCCCGCCGCAGCCTGACGGTCGGCGCTACCAACTGGTCGGATGACGTGCTGGAGGATTACAGCGCCCAGGGCCCCACCCGCGACGGCCGCCTGAAGCCCGATCTGGTGGCGCCCGCCGGGGTGAGCAGCGCCGCATATGGCAAAACCTGGCAGGGCACCAGCGCCTCCACCCCACACGTCTCCGGGGCCGCCGCGCTGGTGATGCAGGCCTTCCCAAACTATTCGCCCGACCAGGTCAGCGAATTTCTAGAAGCGCGCGCCCGGGACCTGGGACCGGGCGGGCCGGATAACGCGGCCGGGTTTGGCCGCCTGGCGCTCGGCGCTCCACCGCCGCTGCTCGATCCGCTCCAGATTACCGCCACCGCCGCCGCTCCCACCCAGCCCGCCCCGCCGCAAGCGACCGCCACCCCCATTGCATCTGGAGGACCAACCGCCACACCCGAACGCGTGATCCTGGCTACCCCCACCCAGACCGCCGGCGAAAGCGCCGGCGGCGGCCGGCTGCTGACCCTGGCACTGGTGTGCTGCGTGGTGCTGCCCGGGCTGGTGGGATTGGGCGGGCTCGGTTTGCTGGGCGTGTTGTGGTCGGCGCGCCGCTCGGCGCCCCGTCCCAGGCGCCCGACCGCGCACGCCGAACCGCACCGCCCAGCCCAGCCCGGCGATCGGGGCCCAGCTGACCGGGCGGCGTACGTGCGCCCGGATACCATCCCCGGCGGCCCGCTCGACCCTTCCCCCTCCCTGACCCCCACCTTGCTCGACCCACCCGTCCGGCCGCGCGAAAGCGGCGGCGACTGCCCGCGCTGCAGCACCCCCTATCGCGCCGGGGCGCGCTTCTGCACCCACTGCGGACTGACTCTCGACCTGGAAGCCGCCCCGCAGGAAGAGCAGGCTTTCTGCACGCGCTGCGGCCAGCGCCTGCGCACCAGCAGCAAATTCTGCCCGCGCTGCGGGCATGCCCGGGCATGAACACGATACGCTGGAGCAGCCGGGCGTTCACGCTGCTGGCAGCGGCTTCACTGATCCTGCTGCTGACCGCCGGCGCAGCCGCCTGGCTGCTGCTGGGCGGCTCCAGCCGCCTTGCGCCGCTCGCCGGGCGCGCCAGCGCCACCCCACCCGCCTCGCTGGCCGACCTGGCGACCGAGTATCCACAACTGGCCGGGATCCTGGGCGACCCGCAGCTCGATTCGGTTTATAAGGACTTTCTACAGGCCTACCAGGACGGCGGCCTGCCGGCGGCCTATGCCCTGGCCGGCCGGCGCGGCATGTTGAACGCCGCCGGCGAAATTCGCCTGACCCTGCAGCTGACCACCACCGACAGCCGCGCCCTGGTGGCGGCGCTGCAGCGCTATGGAATACGCGTCAGCGCCGCCCACGGCAGCCTGGTCGACATCGCCGTGCCACAGGCCGTGCTAGAGCAGCTGGCGTCCGCCGGCGACCCGGCCGCGCTGTTTGAAGACCTGTCGGGGCTGGAGCAGGTGCAGCGCATTTACCTGCCACGGCCCAATCTGCCGCACCTGCCGCAGCTGACCGCCCTGGTCAGTCCCTCACCTCAGCCGGGCGCGCCGGCCACCCCCACCGGATTGGCCGTGACCGCCGCGCCGGCCCGCTCTCCGTCCGCCGGTCTGGCCGCGCAGGCCTGGCGCTGGCTTTGGCTGCCGCTCACCTGCCTGTGTCTGGCGCTTACAGCAGCGCTCGGCCTGGCGCTGCTGATTATCAGCCGGCGCGCCCGCCCGGCAGCCCGCGCCGCTGTGCCTGCACCGTCCGGGCCGGCGCGTCCAACCGCGGTGCGCCCGCCGCAGGCCCCCATGCCGCAGGCCATGCGGCAGCCACCCGCTGCGCCGCCGCCGCCCGCTGCACCGCAAGCCATGCGGCCGACGCCGGCCGCACCGCCGCCCGCCGCACCGCAAGCCTTGCGGCCGACGCCCGACGCACCACTGCCCGACGCACCACCGCCGGCCGTCAAACTGCCGTGGCCACCGGCAGCGTCCAGCGTGCCCGGTGGACTGCGCTGCCCGCACTGTGAAACGCGCAACCGCGCCGAAGCACGCTTCTGCACCCACTGCGGGCGCAGCCTCTCTCCCACCCACCCCACCCCGCGCGACCAGTTCTGCTGGAACTGCGGTCAGCCGCTGCGCCCAACCAGCCACTACTGCTCGCGCTGCGGAGAGCCGGTCTGAACTTGCCCAACCACCCCCCGGCCTGGAGCGCCCCGCCGGCCGCGCCACTGCTTTCGCCCGGGCAGGTCCACCTGTGGCTGCTGCCGGTCGACCCGCCCCAGCCAGGCAGTCTGCAAGCGCTTGACGATCCCGCCTGGCTGGGGCTGCTTGACCCCGGCGAGCGCAGCCGGGCCGGGCGTTTTCGTTTCGCTCGCGACCGGGCGCGCTTCATCGCCCGCCGGGCGCTGCTGCGCCGCATCCTGGCGCTGTACACCGGCGTTCCACCCACCGCGCTGGCCTATGCGGTGAACCCCTTCGGCAAGCCGCACCTGCCGGATCACCCGGCGCTGTGCTTCAACACCTCTCACTCGGCTGGTCTGGCGCTGGTCGCGCTGGCACGGCAGGTTGAGTTGGGGGTTGACATCGAGCACGCCCGCCCGGATTTTGACCCACTCCCGCTGGCCGAGCGATTCTTCTCTCCAGCCGAACGCGCCGCGCTGGCTGCCCTGCCGTCCAGTCGTCGGCAGCAGGCCTTTTACCTGTGCTGGTCGCGCAAAGAGGCCTACATCAAGGCCGCCGGGCGC
>JBJSYW010000594.1:0-3087 GCA_046089985.1 Chloroflexota bacterium | reverse complement strand
ATCTGTTTCCCGGCGATCATTTTTATCTGAATCGCCAGCCCAGCACCTTGTTTGACACCATCGCAAAGTACCTGCTCACCGTCTAGGTGCAGCCACCCACCTATAACACCAGTGTCGTTGGGATGCTGCCACCTCTGTGTGGCGGCATCCCAACGACGATTACTCCTGGGTTGCCGAATCGTCGCTGCGGGCGAACTTCTGCTTGAGCAGCGGGAGATTGGCGATCGTCACGCTGGTCAGCACTGAGCCCATAAAGAACAGTTGAACGGCGGCAAAGCTGGCCTGCAGGAGGAGCACGCTGCCGACGCTGACCAGGCTTATCGCCAGGTTGGAGTTGTAGTTCAGCTTGAGGTTGGCATGCATTTCATCGACCAGGTTGAGCAGCACAAGCAACTGGCTGAGATCGGCGTCCATCAGCACCACCTGGGCGGTGTCGGTGGCGGCGGTGGTGGCGCCGCGCAGCGAGACGGAGACGTCAGCCTTCTTCAACGCCAGGGCGTCGTTGATGCCGTCGCCGATGTAGCAGACGCGGCGGCCCTCGGCCTTGAGCTGCTCGACCAGCTTCGCCTTGTGTTCGGGCAGCGTATTGGCAAAGTAGCCGGTCGTGCCGAGCTCATGCGCCAGGGTGCGGGTGGGCCCTTCCTGGTCGCCGGAGATGATGTAGGTCTGCATGCCCCGCTGCTGGAGGGCGTGGACGACCTCACGCGCCTCACTGCGGACGGTCGACTGCAGCTCGATGGCGCCGATGACGGCGTCGTCTACGCCGGCCAGGACCAGCGAATGCCCCTGCGCCTGGCACTCGGCGGCCACCGTCTGCAGCTGTGCTGGGACGGCCAGCCCTTCCATCTCCAGGAAGCGCAGGCTGCCGACGCGGATCAGCCGCCACTCGGTTTCGGCGGCGCCCTCACCTGCCGGCAACTCCGCCTTGGCCTGCGGCTCGTCAAACGCAGCCGCCAGGAGGCGCGCCTTGATGCCATAGCCGATCTCGTAGTGCGCGTCCTCGATCACCGGCAGGGAGAGCTGCTGCGCCTGCGCCTCCTCCACGATGGCCTGGGCAATGGGGTGGCTCTGGCGCCGTTCGGCGGCTGCGGCCAGGCGCAGCACACCGGCTGCATCGAACGAAGCGCAAGGATGGATCCGCACGACATGCGGCTGCTCAACCGTGAGCGTGCCGGTCTTGTCAAAGACGACCGTATCCACCGTCTGCAGTTTTTCCAGCGCCTCACCCTCCTTGACCAGGATGCCGGCGGCCGAACTGCGGTTGAGAAAGATCAACATGGCATGGGGGGTGGCGCCAAGCATGTTGAGGGTGAAATTGCAGCCGAAAACGGCGACGGCGCTGGCGGGACCGGCCAGCAGCAGGCCCAGCCCGCTGCCCATCAGCATGGGCTTGAGCGAGCGATCGGCGGCCTGCACGATCTTTTCCTCGATGGAAAGCCGGTGCGTGGCTGAGCGGTTGAGGATCTCGCCGATCTGGGCGGCCGTGGTCTGGGCGCCGGCTTTCTGCACCTGCACGTAGATGCGCCCGCTGAGCAGCACGGTGGCGGCCAGCACGGGGTCGCCTGCTGTCTTTTCGGCGGGTTGGGCTTCACCGGTGAGCATGTGCTGGTCGATCGAGGCGGCGCCCTGGACGATGACGCCGTCGACGGGGATGGTCTGGCCGGCGTCGACCACCAGGATGTCGCCGGCTATGACCTGCTCGATCGGCACTTCGGTCTCGATGCCGTCCACCAGGCGCCAGGCGTAGCGGGCCTGGCGGCCGAAGATGTCGATCATCCGCTCGCGCATGGTGGTCTCGCTGAGCGCCATCAGCTTGTAGGCGGCTGCGGCAATGAAGAGCCCGCCTGCCGCCGCCACCAGGTGGCCGGTCAGGTACATGCCGGCGGCGTAGAGCAGGCCGAGATGGATCATGCTGAGCCTGCGTTCGACGACCGCCTTGGAATAGGCAATTTTCACGCCCGGCCAGACTTCCACCAGGCCAAAGGGCACGGCGACCCAGGCGGCAGGCAGCCCCAGCAGCGCTGCGCCGCCGGCCAGAACCATGCCGCCTGTGCCCCAGGCCAGCAGGTGGTTGGCGCGCCGCTGCACATCGCTCAACTCACCATCGGCGGCGAGCGCATGCAGTTGCTCATGGCGCTCCCTGCCGAAGAGCGGGTCGATGTGGTGGTGCACCCACTGCTGGTAGCGCTCTTCCAGGGCCGCTGCTCGCGTGGCCAGGAGGCCGGCCGTTTGCTTCCCCTTGCGTCCGAGGGAGGTGTCCAGCAGCAGATCGCCGGCGCGGCCGAGCCGGCTGACCGCACGCCCTCCTGCAGGACGATCAGCGCTGCAGGTGGCGCCGGCGAAGGCTGTGGGGGAACGGTCTGGGGCGCCAGCATCTGCATCAGCGGCGCCGGTTGTTTTTTTAGTTTGCGCAATGAGGTCAGCACAGGATTCTTTGCCTTTTCAAGGTCAGAGTACAGATTGGTCATGCACCTGCAGGCTGGCAGCCAGGCATTCCGCCACAATCCGGATGTGTGGCTCTCGCATCATGGACTGGTGATCGCCCGGCACATAGTGCAGATCGACTGGGCCGGCGGCGAACGCGCCCCATCCCATGGCGGCGTCGCCCGCATCGGCTGCCTCACGTTCCGGCACAGGTTCGGTGCGCAGGAGAGTGAGCGGAACAAGCTGCCTGGTTTCAGGGCAGTAGGTTTCCATAGCCTGCATCGTCGCCTTGGAAGAGCGGAACAGGCCGCGCAGATGATCTTTGCTGAGCGCCAATGGTTTGGGGCTCAGGTGCTGCAGGCGCTGCACAAGGACCGCCAGCTGCTCTTCAAGCGGCAGAGCGGCGAAATGCATTTCCTGCTCGGCTGTTTCGAACAGCGGGCCGGCCAGGCGTTCAAGACCGGCAATCTCCTGCGCCAGAGCCAGCAGCTGCTGTGTGTCATTCCAGTCCGTGGAAAATTGTTGAGGGAGAGCGCCAGGCGCAAAAGTATCCAGGATGAGGACGCGGGCGACCTTCTGATTGGCCCGGCGCAGTACCTGGGCCGCGGCGTAGGCGATCATGCCGCCAGCGGAATAGCCAGCGAGCCAGTAGGGGCCGTCCGG
>JBJSYW010000593.1:0-3182 GCA_046089985.1 Chloroflexota bacterium | reverse complement strand
CTTATACTTATACTTACCATTATAATTACGATAACAGTTTAATCGGCCGGCGCACCTTGCGTGAACGTTATGTAAAACTTACTACGCTGCCCTGCAAACCACGATATAATCAATTAATCACTCTTAATCTAAGCAAGCTTCATTTGGGGTATTGATATGAGCCAACCAGATCTGGCGCACGCAAGATCGTATGTCATGGGCCGCCTCGAGCAGGAGCTGCCCGCCGAATATGCCTATCACAACCTGCGCCACACGGCGCAAGATGTCCTGCCGGCGGCGGAACGGCTGGCTGAGATGGAAGGCGTGCAGGGAGAAGACCTGCTGCTGCTGCAAACCGCGGTGCTGTTCCACGACCTGGGCTTTGTGGAAACCTACGCCAACCATGAGGACCTCGGGATCCAGATCGCCCGGGAAGTGCTGCCACAGTTTGGATACTCTGCGGCGCAGATCCAGCTAATTGAGGGGATTATTCAGACCACGCGGCTGCCGCAGTCGCCGCACACACTGCTGGAGCGCATCATGGCCGACGCCGACCTGGATGTGATCGGGCGCGACAACTTCCTGGAGTACAACCAGAACCTGCGCGATGAATACCGCACCCAGGGCCGGGTATATTCAGACCGCGAATGGTACGCCTCGCAGTTGAAATTCATCCGTGACCACAGCTACTTCACCGCCTCGGCCCACCAGCTGCGAGACGCCCAGAAGGCGCGCAACATTGCCGAGATGGAGCAGCTGCTGACGCAGGCGCAGGCTGAGGCGCAGGCCCGGGCGGCCAAAGCGCCGGTGTTGGACATCAACGAACGCGTGGCGCTGCTGCGCACGGTGAGCCTGTTCTCGGAAATCCCAGACGAGATCCTGGCTGAACTGGCGGCGCTGCTGACGCCGGTGGAGATGACGCCGAAACAGGTGCTGTTCAACAAGGGCGACCTGGGCGACAGCATGTACATTATTGTGCGCGGCTGGATCCTGATCCACGACGGCGAGATGGAAGTCAACCGGCTGGGGCCGGCGGATGTATTCGGCGAGATGGCGATCGTGGACGATCAGCCGCGCCTTGCTTCCGCCACCGCGCTGGACAACACTCAACTGCTGCGTTTGAGCCAGGACACTTTCTACGAACTCATGGACCACCGCAGCGAATTTGCCCGCGGCGTGATCCGCGTGCTGAACCGCCGGCTGCGCAGCCGGGTGCGCGACATGGCGGAAGACTTCCTGTACATCCAGCAGGTAGGCAAGATCACCGCCGCGGCGGCGGCGCTGGAGGCCGGGCTGTACGAATCGGCCACACTGGACGCGGTGGGCAAGCGGCCGGACGAACTGGGGCAGCTGGCGCGGGTCTTCCAGCGCATGGCGAACGAAGTGCGCGCCCGCGAGCAGCGCCTGAAACAGGAAGTGCAGGAACTGCGCATTCAGATCGACGAGGTGAAGAAAGCCCAGCAAGTGGCCGAAATCACCGAGAGCGAGTATTTCCAGCAGCTGCAGAGCAAAATCCAGCGCATCAAGAAGCGCTAAGGCGGCGGTTGTGAGCCATAATCCTTCCCACACCGAGCTGACCGCCATCTATCTGCCGATCGACCGGCGGCATGCCCTGGCGTATGGGCTGCAGCTGCCGCGCCAGGCGCACGGAGCTGCGCTGTTCGCCGATATCTCCGGGTTTACCGTATTGACCGAATCGTTGAAGCGCAGCCTGGGGCCGCGCCAGGGGGCCGAACGGCTGGCGATCTATCTGAACCAGGTGTATGATGCTCTGATCGCAGAGGTGGATCGCTATGGCGGGAGCGTGATCGGCTTCAGCGGCGATGCAATCACCTGCTGGTTTGACGATACCTTCATCCACCGGGTCTACGCCGCCTGCGGGCTGGAGCAGCCGTCGGCCCAGCCGGCGGTGCTGCGGGCAGTCACCGCCGCGCTGGCGATCCAGAAAGCCATGCTGCAGTTCAGCACGATCGAGGTGCCGGGGCAGGGTGTGTTCCCGCTGCGGGTGAAGGCGGCGGTGGCCTGCGGGCAGGTGCAGCGCCTGCTGGTGGGCGACCCCCAGCACCAACTGCTGGATGCCACCGCGGGTGAGACGCTGCTGCGCATGGCCGCAGCGGAAAAGCAGGCCCTGCCAAGCCAGACCATCGTGGACCAGGCCACCACGGCCGCGCTGGGAGATCAATTGGAGATCGAGCAGCAGTTGGTGGATGAGTACGGGCAGCATTTCAGCGTCATCCGCGGGATGCGCCGCCCGGCCGAGGCCATCCCCTGGCCGGCGCTGCCCGGCGAACGGCTGGACGAAGGACAGATTTCCCCCTGGCTGCTGAAGCCAGTCTACCAGCGGTTGGTGCAGCTGCAAGGCGAGTTCCTGACCGAACTGCGCCCGGCGGCGGCGCTGTTCCTGCGTTTTTCAGGGATTGATTTTGAGAACGACCCGGCCTGCGGCGAAGCGCTGGATGGGTACATCCGCTGGGTGCAAACCATCGTGGCGCGCTATGACGGGACGTTCATCCAGCTGACGGTGGGTGAAAAAGGCAGCTACCTGTACGTAGCCTTTGGAGCGCCGCGCGCCCACGAGGATGACCCGCTGCGGGCGGCGCGGGCGGCATTGGAGCTGGCCCGCACCCCGGCCCAGCTGGCGGGCATCCGCCAGGTGCAGATCGGTCTGTCCCTGGGGGCGATGCGCACCGGTTCATACGGCGGGCGCACCCGGCGCACCTACGGGGTGTTGGGCGATGACGTCAACCTGGCCGCCCGGCTGATGCAGGCCGCAGCTCCCGGGCAGATCCTGGCCAGCGGGCAGCTGCGCGAGGCGCTTGGCCCAGCCTGCCGCTGGCAAGACCTGCCGCCGATGCAGGTGAAGGGCAAAAACGAGCCGGTGCCGGTGGCGGCGCTGCTCGGCCTGATGGACTGGCAGCCGGTGATCTTCGCCGGGCGCCGCCCACTGGTGGGGCGAAAGGCAGAACTGGAGCAGGCGGTGCAGGCCGGGGCCAGGCTGTCGTCCATCCCGCCCTCGTTTGCGGGGGCGATCGTGCTGGACGGCGATGCCGGGATCGGCAAAAGCCGGCTGGCGCAGGAACTGCACGAGCAGTTAGGCGAATGGCAGGAGCTGCGCTGGCTGGAATGCCCGTGCGACGCAATCCTGGGACAATCGCTGCACCCGTTTAAATACTGGCTGCGGCGCTATTTCAACCAGGACAGCC